>JBJMWH010000327.1:0-2647 GCA_045810245.1 Burkholderiales bacterium
AGCCCGGAAAGGCACAGCTGCGTGCCGGCTATGCTGCCGAACGACAGCAGCAGGAACGCGAGCGCGGTGCGGCGCTCGCTCAACCACCAGGCCGCGAGCGCGCAGCCCGCCAAGGTGATCGAGCCGGCGAGGAACCACGGCAGGTAGGCGATCACCTCGGGCGCAATCTGGTCGAAGCTCAAGATGCGCGGCAGCGCGAAAGCGAGCGCCGCAGCGCCCGCGGCGGCGCCAAACAGGGCCGGCCATTTCACCTCGATGCGGGCGCGCAGGGCGCAGTCGCGCCCGATCAGCAGCGCGAGAGCCGGCAACACCGGCAGGATGTAGGCCGGCAGCTTCGACTTGGAGAAGCTGAAAAAGACGAGCACCACGCCGATCCAGATGAGGAGCAGGCGCTCGAGATTGAGGCGCGATCCGTCGCGTGGCGCGAGCGATCGGCGCAGGACGCCGGGCAGCGCCGGCGTCCACGGCATCATGCCCACCAAAAGAACGACCGAGAAGTACCACCACGGGCCGGGCCGGTTATGCCCGGGCAGCGCGTAGCGCGCGAGGTGCTCGTGCAGCACGAAGAAGTCGAAGAATTCAGGGTTACGCAGCTGCACGATGATGAACCAGGGCAGCGCAAGCACCGAGAAAAGCAGCAGCCCGCGACGCCATTCGACTTCGCGAAGCAGGCGCCAATCGCGTTGCGTCATCGCGTAGACGGCGAGCGTGATGGCGGGAAGGACGATTCCGACAAACCCCTTCGTGAGCACGGCGCAGGCCATTGCGCCCCATGCGAGCAGCATCCAGCCACGCTTCGCCGGCGGCCCGCCTTGGTGCGCAAGCAGGAAGGACAGCAGCGCGGCCGACATGAAGAACGTGAGGCCCATGTCCAGCGTGAGGTACTGGCTGGACAGGAAATAGGCGCAGCTGCTCGCGAGTACCAGCCCGGCAATACTGCCTGCTCCCGGTGGACCGACGCGGTTTCCGGCGAATACCACGAACAGCACCCCGAGGAAGCCCGCCACCGCGGTCCACAGCCGCGCCGTCCACTCGTCCTCGCCGAAGAGCGCGAAGCTCGCCGCGGTGGCCCAGTACTGCAGCGGCGGTTTCTCGAAATACTTGAGGCCGTTGAGCCTCGGTGTGATCCAGTCTCCGGAGGCCAGCATTTCGCGCGCGATTTCGGCGTAGCGGCCCTCGTCGGGCTGGAACAGGCCCCGGTACTCGAGCCCGGCGAACCATGCCACCGCCAGCACCACGATGGCAGCGACGAATGCGGACCGCGCGGCGGGCAAGAGCAGAACCGGTTTCATCCACCGTCCCTTCTTATTCATCCCAGAGCCAGGCCGCGCCGCGCACTCCACTGGAATCGCCGTGGGCATTGCGCACCAGGCGCGTCGCCACATGGTCCGAGAACACGTGCTTCGGCCACAGGCGCGGCACTTCAGTGTACAGCCGCCCGACATTGGACATCCCGCCGCCGAGCACGATCACGTCGGGGTCCAGCACGTTGATCACCGAGGCGAGGGCGCGCGCGAGCCGTTCTTCATATCTTCCCAGGGCCTCGCCCCCACGGCCCGCGATTTCCTCGGCGTTCAGCCTTTCGCCAGTGAGTTTCAAATGATCGGCTGCGAGCCCCGGCCCGGATAGGTAGGTTTCGATGCAGCCAAAACGGCCGCAGTAGCAGACTGGCAGGGGCAGGTCCTCCGGTACCGGTGCAGGCAGCGGGTTATGGCCCCATTCCCCCGCGATGGCGTTGGGACCGGTGAGGACCTTGCCGTGCAGGACGATGCCGCCGCCGACGCCGGTGCCGAGAATCACGCCGAACACGACCCCGGCTCCGGCGCCCGCGCCGTCGGTAGCCTCCGAGAGCGCGAAGCAGTTTGCATCGTTCTCGAGGCGCACCTCGCGCCCGATGGCCTGTTCGAGGTCCCGCTTCAGGGGGCGGCCGATCAACCAGGTCGAGTTCGCGTTCTTCACCAGGCCCGTTACGCGCGAGAGCGCGCCCGGAATTCCCACGCCCACCGTGCCGGCGCCGATTTCCCTGACGAGCGACGCAACCGCGGAGATCGTAGCTTCGTAGTTGCCCCGCGGCGTAGCCACGCGCCTGCGCAGCACCTCTCGCGCGCCATCGAGCGCAATCGCCTCGATCTTGGTGCCGCCAATGTCAATCCCTATTCGTAAGCCCACGGTAGGGGCGCCCGCGACGAGACCGATCATGGAACTGCGCCATCAAGTGTAGGGATTCGGATACGCCAATATTAGATCGCGTGGGTGCACAGTATCTGGTATGCCAGACCCCTCGCCTACAGCCACGATCATCGCGCTTGGCATCAAGATTCTCGGCTCCGAGGACCGCGTGCGCGAGGTTCTCAATGCGCTACCGGAGGAATATGAGAGTTGGAAAGCCGGGCTTCTGGAGGCTCCTCGACGCCGCCTGAGTTCACTGGTTGACGAGCTTCTTCCGGTCGTTGTGCATCATCAACAACTGGCGGAGGATCGCAGCTAAAACCTTGGTCAGCGGCGTGCAGCTAAGCATCTGCTCGACGGAGCTCGACACGGCGCTAGGGCAGCCGGTATGGAGCTTGCAGCGACCGGTCGAGGCCGGAGCCGCCCACCGGCATGGCTCTTGCTCCTCAGACACACGTCACTACCCATGGAGATAACA
>JBJMWH010000328.1:0-6860 GCA_045810245.1 Burkholderiales bacterium
CAAGGGGTAGAAGCTACAGAATCAGCGCTGACGGTTAACGTTCCGGAGGCGGAGGCGTACGTCGGCTGCTCACTGCCAATATCTACACGAGAAGCGCGAGCGCCAGGCACGCGAGCAGGAACGCGGCGCCGATATAAAGGAGCTTCATACCGGCGTAACGCTGCGGGGTCGCGGCGGTTTACTTTGCGGTTTCGAGAAGAAGATTGCCGCGCTGCACCGCGGCATTGAGGGCATCGAGCGGCGTCTTCTTGTCGTTCCACACCGACTCGAGCTCCTCGTCGATGATGCCGCGGATGAACCAAAGCCTCCCCAGGCGAATGCCGGCCGAATCCTCGGTCGGCTTGGCGAGGAGCTGGCGTACCGCGACCTCCTGCTCGGGGTGGTTGCGGTAAAAGCCCTGCTTGCGCATGAGCTCGTACGCGGCCGTGGTGAGCGGAACGCCGCCGGTGCGGGCCTGCCACTCGACCTGCACCTGGGGACCGGAAAGATAGGCGAAAAAGCTCGCGACGCCTCGGTACTGGGCGGCGCTCGCGCCTGCCAGCACCCATAAGGCGGAGCCCCCGACGAGCGTGTTTTGCGGCGCATCGTCGAAGTCGTCGTAGTACGGAAGCTGAGCCACGCCCAGGTCGAAGCCGGCGCGCTTGCGAAGCCGGAGGTACGCGGCCGACGATGACGTCAGCATGGCGCATTCGCCCGAGGCGAAGCGTGCCTCGGCCTCGTCCTTGCGGCCGGAGTACGTGAAGTAACCGGCCTTGTGCCAGGAGGACAGCATCGCGATCCATCGAACCATCAGCCGGGTATTGAAGGTGAGGCGCGCGTCGCTCACCCCAGCGGCCGAGGCCATGCCGTTACCCTGCGTGGCGAAGCGCTGGTTGTGCCACGCGCTCATGTTCTCGACCAGCACCCAGGACTGCCACGCCGTGGTCAGGCCGCAGCTCTGTCCGGATTCGACCAGCACACCGAGCGTTTTCGCAGCCTCGTACCAGGTCTTCGGCGGCAGCTCGGGGTCGAGCTGCGCCTGCCGGAACGCATCGCGGTTGTAGTAGAGCACCGGCGTTGCGGCGGTGAACGGCAGCGCGAGCAGCCGGCCCTCCGCATCGGAAAAGTAGGCCGCCACCGCAGGTAGATATTTGGCATCGGCATTCTGGTGCGACTGCCGACGGCGCTTCGGGCGCGACTCCTCCACCAGCTGCCAGAGCGGTCGCGCCAGGCCGCTTAGCATCACGTCAGCGCTCGCTCCGTCCTGCACCTGCACGATCTGCGGCGAGCGGCGCGTGCCCCGCCGAATCTTGATGTCGTCCGCCATCACGTCGTCGTAAGGCCCCTGGAAGTAGGAGACCACGCGGAACTCTTTCTGCGAGGCGTTGTAGCGGACGATGAGCCGGTCGAGCTCGGCGGCGGGCGCGCCGCTCATGCCGTGCCACAGGCGGATTTCGGTCGCTGCCGGAGACGCGAGCCCCGCAGCGCACAATAAGCAAATCGCAAAGAAGGCTCTGAGCATCGGAGGCCGTCGAGTATATAGTCCACCGGATGGCCGGCGTTTCGAATCTGACGGCGGCGCAGCTCGCGAGCGGCTACTCGCGCCGCGAATTCTCTCCGGTGGAAGTCACGCGTGCGCTCCTCGAGCGCATCGGCGCGTGGGAGCCCCGCATCAACGCGATGTACCGCCTGCATCCCGACGCGGCGCTCGCACAGGCGCGCGCCGCCGAAGCGCGCCACCGCGCCGGCGAGGCGCTCGGCGCGCTGGACGGCGTGCCGCTCACGATCAAGGAGAACATCGCCACGCGCGGCGACCCGGCGCCGATCGGCACGCGCGCGAATGACGACGCGCCGGCGCAGGCCGACGACGCCCCGCCCGCGGCGCGCGTGCGCGAAGCCGGCGCGGTGATCCTGGGCAAGACCACCATGCCGGACTACGGCATGCTGTCGTCGGGCCTGTCCAGCCTGCACGGCGTGACACGCAATCCCTGGCGCCTTGACCGCAATACGTCCGGCTCGAGCTCCGGCGCGGCCGCGGCGGCGGTCGCCGGCTACGGCCCGCTGCACATAGGAACCGACATCGGCGGCTCGCTCAGGCTGCCGGCGACCCACTGCGGCATCTTCGCGCTCAAGCCTTCGCTCGGCCGCGTGCCGATCCATCCGCCCTACATGGGACGCGTGGCCGGTCCGATGACGCGCACCGTGGAGGACACAGCGCTCGCCCTCGCAGTGCTCGCCCGGCCGGATGCGCGCGACTTCATGTCGCTGCCGCCCGAGGCGCGCGACGTTGGCGGCAGACTCGACGCGCTCGAGCCGAAGCAGCTGCGCATCGGATTCATCGCCGAGATGGGGGTTGGACTGCCGGTGCACCCAGAGGTGCGTACCGCCGTGCACGCCGCCGCGACTGCGCTCGCCGCCGCAGGGTGCACCGTCGAGGCGCTGCCCTCCTTCCTTACCGCGGAGATGCTCGACGGCGTGTGCCGCTTTTTCGAGGCGCGCTCGTATAACGATTTGATGCAGCTTTCCGAAGCGAGGCGCAGCCGTGTGCTGCCCTTCATCGCGGAGTGGTGCACCTGGCGCGCCGCCGCCTTCAGCGGACGCGACGTCATGCAAGCGTATGCGCAGGTGATGACGATGCGCGAGGCGGCGGTGGCGGCCACCGCGCGGCACGACTTCCTGTTGTCGCCCACCTCGCCGATCCTCGCCTACGAGGCGGAGCTGGCCGCGCCCGGAAACGATCCGCGCAACGCCCTTCCCCACATCGCCTTCACGGTCGCGTACAACATGTCCGAGCAGCCGGCGGCGTCGATCAACTGGTCCTACAGCGCCGAAGGCCTGCCGATCGGCGTGCAGATCATCGGCAGGCGCTTCGACGATGCCGGGGTGCTGAAGCTTTGCCGCTTGATCGAAAAGCTGCGCCCGCCGCAGCGCCCCTGGCCTGAAGCCGCATAGGTTTGGCGGCTAAACTAGCGTATGGAGTGTGAGCCCCCGTACGACCCACTGAGCGCCGCGCTCATCGACGTCCCGGGCGTCGAGGTGCGGGTGCTGGAGCGCTGCACTTCGACGAATTCCGTTCTCCTGTCCGAAAAATCCGCCGCAAGGATCCTGCTCGCGGCCGAAGAGCAGACCGCGGGCCGCGGCCGGCGTGGCCGGCGCTGGGAAAGCACGGCCGGCGCCGACGTCACCTTCTCGCTATCGTGTCCGGTGCGGCGGCCGCCGCGCGAGCTGGCGTCGCTCTCGCTCGTGGCGGCGGTGGCCGCGGTCAACGGCCTGCGCACGCTCGGTGTGGGCGCACTGTCGGTGAAATGGCCGAACGATCTCCTCGCCGGCGGCGCCAAGCTCGGCGGCATCCTCGTCGAGACTCGCTCCGAGGGCGGCGCCGCGCGCGCCGTGTTCGGCTTCGGCATCAACTGCCAGCACCGGCCCGGACTCGAGCGGCGCCTGCGGCGTCCGGTCGCGGCGCTCGGCCAGTTCGTGCGCCCTTCGCGCAACCGCGTCATCGGCGCCGTTGCGCGCTCGCTCCTCGGCGCGCTCGAGCGCTTCGAAGCCGAAGGCTTCGCCGGCGCGCGCGCCGAATGGGAGGCGATGGATGCGCACGCCGGGCAGCGCATTCGCCTGAGGCTCGCGAACGGCCGCTCGATCTCGGGCATCGGCGCCGGGCTGGCCGCCGATGGGGCGCTGCGCCTCCTGACGCGCAGCGGCGAGAAATCGGTGCACAGCGGCCGGATCGTTTCTGCGAGGCTCGCGTGATCCTCGCCATCGATGCGGGCAACTCCCGCGTGAAGTGGGGCTGGCACGACGGTGCAAGCTGGACGAGCGTGGCAACCGTCTCGCTGATCGAGTTCGCGGCCTCGAGCGACCACGTGAATCCGTTCTCGGTGACCCACGCCGACCCTGAGCACATCGTGATCTCGAATGTGGCGGGCGAAGGCGCGCACCATCTCCTCGTGAACTGGACCAGCATCTTCGAAGCCGAGCCGCTGTGGCTGCGCGCCGAGGCCGAGCATGGCGGCGTGCGCAACCGCTACGAGCGCCCCGAGCAGCTCGGCCCCGATCGCTGGGCTGCGCTGATCGCGGCGCGCGCCCTGCACGTGGGTCCCTGCCTGGTGGTGAATGCCGGCACCGCGACCACCGTCGACATGCTGAGCGGCGAGGGCGTGTTCCTCGGCGGCTGCATCCTGCCGGGCGTCGAGCTGATGCGCTTCGTGCTCCACGAGCATACCGGCCGCCTGCCGATGTCGAACGGCGCCTACAGCGACACGCCGCGCAACACCCTGGACGCGATCGAGAGCGGTTGCCGCCACGCGCAGGCCGGCGCGGTCGAGCGGATGTACCGTGTGTTCCGGGACGTCGAGCTCAATCCGCTGTGCATCGTCTCCGGCGGCGCCGGGCGCACGCTGGTCGACCAGCTCTCGATGCCGCGGCGCTACGTCGAGAACCTGGTGCTCGACGGACTTGCGCGCATCGCGCTGGGGTGTTCCGAGAAGGCGAAATGAGAGCCGTGTTCCTCGCGCTCGTCGCGGCGAACCTGCTTTTCGTCGCCTGGTCGCGCTATTTCCCAGCCGACGAAACGACGGCCGACGGCGCGGTCCTGCGGCGCAGCGAGCCCGAAAAACTGAAAATCGTTGCGCCGGCGCCAGCCCTGGCGGGCTGTCTCGAATGGGGCAGCTTCACGGCCGCGGAGTACCCGCGCGCGGAGAAGGCGCTCGAGCCGCTCGCGCTCGGACCCCGGATCGGCCAGCGGCGCCTCGAGGAAACCGCGGGCTGGTGGGTATTCATCCCGTCGCAGGGAAGCCGCGCGAGCGCGTTCAGACAGGCGGCCGAGCTGAAGGCGCTGGGGATCAACGACTTCTTCGTCATGGGCGAAGAAACCGATATCCCCTGGGCGCTGTCGCTCGGCGTCTACCGCAGCGAACGGGCGGCGCGCGCCCGGCTCGCGGCGCTGCGCGAGCTCGGCGTGCGCAGCGCCGCCGTCGGCCAGCGCGATACCGTGGTGCCGCGGATGTGGCTGCAGGTGAAGGGAATCGACCCCGCGCTCGAGGCGCGGCTCAGGGAGATCGCGCGCCAGCTCGACGGCAGCGAGCTGCGGCCCTGTCCCTAGGCTACCCGATGGGATAAGTGCCGCCGGGCACGTGCTGCACCACCATCGAGAGCAGGTGGTCGGCGCGGATCGGCTTGGTGAGATAGCCCACCACGCCGAGCTCCTTGCCGCGCTCGTCGCCCTCTTCGAACGTGGTCAGGAAGATCACCGGGATATCCGGGATGGTGGTGTCGGCCTTGAGCGCGGAAACGAACTCGAAGCCGTCCATGTGGGGCATGTTGACGTCGCAGATCAGGAGATCCGGCGGGCTCCTCAGCACGAGGTAGCCCGCCGCGATGGCGTCGGCCGCCACGTGCACCTCATAACCCGCGGCGCCCAGATGGAGCTTGAGCAACTCCCGGACGTTGGCGTCGTCGTCGACGACGAGAATGGTGGCCGACATGGTCTTTTGGTGCTGGTGGCCCGACTCGAACGGGCGACCTACTGATTACGAATCAGTTGCTCTACCAGCTGAGCTACACCAGCGAATTCCCCTGATTTCCGTGCCGCTGCAGCGCGTTGCGCGACACTGGAATTATACCAATGCGCGCCTATCGGCGGCTCGCGGCGACCGTCCGCAGCATGCTCTCGACGATCTCGAGGTCGACCGGCTTCCCATAGCCGCTCACAGCCATGGCTTTGGCTGCCCGCGTCACCCAGGTGGCGGAGCACCCCATGAATTGGAGCATGCGCGCGAGCGATTCAGAGGAATCGCGCAGATCGTCCACGACCAGCGCGCGAATAGGGGCTGTCATGGTCTGTCAGGACAGCGTCGCGTCGATATTCGCGCGAGAACGCGCTGAAGCAACTCAGGCGGCGCGTCGCGAGCCGCGCTGAAAAACCGCGGCAGCATTTCGTCACGCGTGATTTTTTGGCGGATCGAGCGAGCGTGAAATATCGGTCAGCAGCTTCGCAGGCGCGCGCGTCGTGACCTAGTTCTCCGCACTCTGCGCCGCGCGCGCCGTTCGGTTCGCGATTCGCGCCGCCCGTCGACGCCTTTTGCCGCGCCCCGAACCTCTTTCTAGGATCGTTCGTCAATGCAAAGGGAGGCTTCATGCGGCGCGTAAAGGGCTTCACGCTGATCGAGCTGATGATCACCGTCGCGGTGGTCGCGATTCTGGCCTCCATCGCGCTGCCGTCGTACACGGATTACATGCGGCGCAGCAAGATCGCGGAGGCGACTTCCGCGCTGCTCGGCATGCGCACGCGGCTCGAGCAGTTCTTCCAGGATCAGCGCACCTTCGCCGGGGCGTGCGTAGCCGGCACCGTCGCGCCGCTGCCGGCCGGATTGAAGTATTTCAATGTCCGATGCGACGTGCTCACCCCCACGCAATACACGGTGAGCGCAACGGGCATCAACGACATGGCCGGCATCGTGTTCACCATCAACGAAGCTAACACCCGCGCGACGACCGTCACCGCGGGCACCGCGATGGCCAACGCAGGCTATACCGACAACGCGACCTGCTGGGTGCAGAAGAAAGGCGGCATGTGCTGATGCGGACCTCATACGGGCGCGGCTTCACCCTCGTCGAGCTGGTCGTGGTGCTCGCCGTGCTGGCACTGTTGCTGTTCGTTGCCGTGCCGAGCTTTGCCAGTTTCCTGCAGAACCAGCAGATCCGCGTCGCGGGGGACGCGATCGTGAACGGGCTGCAGGTCGCGCGCGCCGAGGCGATCCGGCGGAATCTCTCGGTGCAGGTCGCGGTCAATGTCCCGGCGACGGGCTGGACGGTGAGCGAGTCGGACTCGGGCGCGTTGATCCAGTCGCGTACGCACGAGGAAGGATCGCCCAACGCGATCG
>JBJMWH010000329.1:0-3792 GCA_045810245.1 Burkholderiales bacterium
CTGCGTCGCCGGCGCGGTCATCTGGGTCGGATCGCTCTGCACCGCGGGCTACTTCTTCGGCAACATCCCGGTCATCCGGAACAATCTGACCGTGGTGATCCTCGGGATCGTGGCGCTGTCGATCTCTCCCGGAATCATTGCATGGCTGAATTCGAGGCGCATGAGGAGCAGGCCGACTTCTAGTTGAGTGCTAGAGGGGAGGCAGGCCGCGGCGGGTGCTTGGCGAAGTAGTCGCGGATGCCGTCGAGCACCGCCCGCGCGAGCTTGTCCTGATAATCTTCATCGTTCAGCCGCTTTTCCTCGTCGGGATTGGAGATGAACGCCGTCTCCACCAGGATCGACGGGATATTCGGCGCCGTCAGCACCGCGAAGCTCGCCTGCTCCACGTGAGGCTTGTGCAGCGTGTTCACCGTGCCCAGGCGCTTCAGCACCGACCCGCCCAGGCGCAGGCTGTGGTCGATGGTCCCGGTCTGCCAGAGGTCGATGATCGTCCTCTTCACATAGTCGTCCTTCTCCTTCACATTCGCGCCGCCGATCAGGTCGGACTCGTTCTGCGCTCGTGCGAGCTCGCGCGCGAGCTGGGACGTGGCGCGGCGGTCCGACAGCGCGAACACTGAAGAGCCACGCGCATCGGGCCGGACGAATGCGTCGGCGTGGATCGAAACGAAGAGGTCGGCCTTGACCTTGCGCGCTTTCTCGACTCGTGCATTCAGCTGCAAGAAGTAGTCGCCATCGCGGGTGAGCAGCGCTCGCATGTTCGGCTCGGCGTCCACCAGCGTCTTGAGGCGCCGCGCGATGCTGAGCGTCACGTCCTTCTCGCGAGAGCCGTGGCGGCCGAGGGCCCCCGGGTCCTCGCCGCCGTGCCCGGCGTCGATCACGATCGTGGCGAGGCGCGCAACCGCGGCGTTGCCCGGCTTTTCCTGCTGCGGCTTGCTGCTTTCCTCCAGCAGCGCGGCGAGCGGATCGACGGGCACGGCGGGATAGATGTCCAGTACCAGGCGATGGCCGTACTCGGCAACCGGCGGCAAGTCGAAGAGCTGAGGCTTGACGTCGGTCTTGAGATCGAGGACCAGGCGGATGATTCCCGGGCGGTTGCGTGCGACCCTCAGACCCTTGATGTAGGGATCGTCCGGCGCGACCTTGCTCTGCAGCTCAGTGAGGGCGGGAGGAAGGTCGTCCGTTTCGAGATCGAGCACCAGCCGCTCGGGATCCTTGACGCTGAAGATGCTGTGCTTGACCGCGGACTTCGATTCGAGCGTGAGCCGCGTGTAATCGCGTGCGGGCCAGATGCGGCTCGACAGGATCTGCGCCTGCGCATCGCTCAGGGCGAGGAGCCCAGCGAGGAGAGCCAGGACTCGCCAGGTCTGGTGTGCGCGCTCAGCTGGGCGGACCTCTTCTCTCCTTCGAAGCGAAGCTCGATGTCGAGATCCGGTGGCGCAAGCAGGCCATGCGCGCGCTCCGGCCATTCCACAGCGCACAGCGCCTGCGCGTTGAAGTATTCGCGAAACCCGGCTTGCTCCCATTCTTCTTGGTTTTTCAACCGATAGAAATCAAAGTGATAGAAGTGTAAGCTCGAAAGCTCGTAAGGTTCAACCAAGGTGTAGGTGGGACTCTTGACCCGTCCGGCGTGTCCAAGGGCTCGCAGGAGCCCGCGCACCAGGGTGGTTTTACCGGCGCCGAGGTCGCCGCGCACATGGATCACGCAGCCCGGCCGCGCGCCCGAGGCGAGCGCCGCGCCGAGGGCTTCGGTCGCAGCGGGGTCAGGCAACTTAAGATCGAGAGACATGGAAGGCCGCGCCTTCGCACAACGGATCAAGGACTGGGGCCGCGACCTGGGATTCCAGGCGGTCGGCATCGCGCATGCGGATTTGTCCGCGGCCGAGCCGCGGCTCATCGAGTGGCTCGATCGGGGCTGGCATGGCGAGATGGAGTATATGGCGCGCCACGGCGCGCTCCGGGCGCGTCCGGCCGAGCTCAAGCCCGGCACGCTGCGCGTGATCTCGTGCCGGATGGACTATCTCAGCGATGTCCCGGGGAGCTTGGAGGACGAGTTACAACCCGGACATGCCTACATCGCGCGCTATGCCCGCGGCCGCGACTATCACAAGGTGCTGCGCGGCCGGCTGCAGAAGCTGTGCGAGCGCATCGAGGCCGAAGCCGGGCCCTTCGGCTACCGGGTATTCACCGATTCGGCGCCGGTGCTCGAGGTCGAGCTCGCCGCGCACGCGGGAATCGGCTGGCGCGGGAAGCACACGCTGCTTCTCGACCGCGAGGCGGGCTCGTGGTTCTTTCTGGGCGAGATCTATTGCGACTTGCCTTTACCCGTCGATTCTCCTCAGGAAAACCGCTGTGGGACCTGCCGGCGCTGCATCGATGTGTGTCCGACGCAGGCGATCCGCGGACCTTATCAGCTCGACGCGCGCCGCTGCATCTCGTATCTCACGATCGAGCACAGGAGCGCGATCCCGGAAGAGCTGCGCCCGCTCATCGGCAACCGCGTGTACGGCTGTGACGACTGCCAGCTCGTCTGCCCGTGGAACCGCTTCGCCCGGCCAAGCGCCGAGGAGGACTTCAAGCCGCGCAATGGCCTCGACCGCGCTACGCTCGTGGAGCTGTTCGCGTGGACCGAGCCCGAGTTCGACCGGCGCCTGCAGGGCTCGGCCATCCGGCGCATCGGCTATGAGCGCTGGCTGCGCAACCTCGCCGTCGGCCTGGGCAACGCGCCGACTTCGGGCGATGTGATCGAGGCGCTGCGTGCACGCGCGAACCATCCCTCGGCCCTCGTCCGCGAACACGTGCGCTGGGCGCTGCGAAGGCATGAAAGCGGGCATTCGCACCTGGCAGCCTGACCCGCTGTTGCCGGGTTTCGAGGCGCTCGAGCTTCGCTTTCCCGACGACTACGACGGGCCCGTGGCGGCGACGCTCGTGCGCCTGCCCGGCGGCGAGGCGCCCCGGGGCGCGGTGCTTTACGTCCATGGTTTCGCCGACTACTTCTTTCAGCGGCACATGGCAGAGCGCTTCGCCGCCGAGGGCTATGCCTTCTACGGCCTCGAGCTGCGCAAGCACGGGCGGTCGCTGCGGCCACACCAGCATCCGAATTTTTGCCGCAGCGTGTCTGAGTACTACGCCGAGCTCACCGCGGCAATCGCCGAGATCGGCGGGCCGGTGCTGCTCGCGGGACACTCGACCGGTGCGCTGATCTGCGCGCTGTACGCGCACGAGGGCGAAGCGCGCGCCTCGGTGCGCGCCCTGTGGCTGAACAGCGCCTTCTTCGACTGGCGCCTGCCGGCCTGGAGGGTCACGCAGCTCCACCTTGCGGCCGCGCTCGGGCGGTTCTATCCGTTCCTCAAGGACGAGAAAGTGCTGCGCGAGGATTACGTGAGGAGCCTGCTGGACGAGGGCTGGGAGTTCGACCTCGCGCTCAAGCCGCCGCTCGGCTTCGGGGTGTATTACGGCTGGCTAGGCGCGATGACCGACGCCCATGCACGCGTGCGCCGCGGACTTGCGATCGGCTGCCCGGTGCTCTCCATGCATTCCGATGAAGCCGATATCGTGCTCGACTGGCGCCACATCGCCCGGTGGTCGCGCAGCCTGGGCGAGGACGTCACGGTGATGGCCTTTCCGGGCGCAGTGCACGATCTCGTACTTTCGCGGCCGCACATCCGCGAAGAAGTCTTCAGGCAGCTCTTCGCTTGGGCGGAACGAGCCATAGCGTTAGAAGCGTAGCTCCCGTCCAGAGAACGTACGCAACCGTGAACACCGCTTCGGGCGCCTGGTAGTAGAGCAGCCGCT
>JBJMWH010000330.1:0-13205 GCA_045810245.1 Burkholderiales bacterium
TTCGCAGCCGAAGCCCGCCAGCGAGGCGGCGCCGAGCTGCTTAAGCAGCTTCTTTCGCCCGCCGTCGACATCGAACTGCCATGGCGGCAACCGGGTGAGGAAGTAGCCTTCGAGATCGGCGTCTTCCGCAACCAGGACCTCGGCGGGATCGATGCGTCGCAGCTCGTTGGCCAGCGCCTGCGGCGCGATCTCGGCCACGCGCAGCGTGCCGCTGGCGAGGGACAGCCACGCCAGGCCGACGCCGCTTTTATCCCGGGTCAGGGCCAAAAGAATGTTTTCTGATTTGTCTTCAAGCAGCGCGGGATCGGTGAGGGTGCCGGGCGTCACGATGCGCGTGACCTGCCGGTCCACCGGACCCTTGGCGAGGGCGGGGTCGCCGATCTGCTCTGCGATGGCCACCGATTGTCCGAGCTTCACAAGCTTGGCGAGGTACTGCTCGACCGAATGCACCGGTACGCCCGCCATCTTTACCGGTGAGCCGCCAGAAGCACCGCGCTGCGTAAGCGTGAGGTCGAGCAGGCGCGACGCCTTCTCCGCATCGTCATAGAAGAGCTCGTAGAAGTCGCCCATCCGGTAGAACACCAGGATGTTGGGATGCTCGCCCTTGATGCGAAAATACTGCTGCATCATCGGGGTGTGCTCTAACTGCCTGTCGTTCAAGACCTTTTCTCGGCTTTGGCTGGGCGCACGGCGCTGCGGCGGAAGGCGCGGCGGTCAGGACGGATTGTAGTGGCGCTCGTTGGGCAGGTAACGCCTTCACGCGCTGGTCCGGAGAATAACCCGGCTGGGCACATCACTTGCCTGCCCCACAGCGGTTCGATTGCATCCCGGGCGAGAAAAAGGATCGGCAGGTAGCACGCGTGACTGAACCTGCGCATCGCGAGGAGTCGCTCCGGCAGAGCGAAGAGCGGTTTCGCCTGCTCGTGGAGAGCGTCAAGGACTATGCCATCTTCATGCTCGATCCCGAGGGCCGAATTCTTACGTGGAACGCCGGGGCCGAGCTGATCAAGGGCTACCGCGCTTCGGAAATCATCGGCCAGCACTTCAGCAAGTTCTATCCGCCGGAGGTGGGCGACTTCCCGGCGCACGAGCTGCGAGTCGCTGCCGCAGAGGGACGCTTCGAGGACGAAGGCTGGCGGATAAGGAAGGACGGGTCGCGCTTCTGGGCGAATGTCGTCATTACCGCGCTCTACGGTCCCGACAAAGAGCTGCTGGGATTTGCGAAAGTCACGCGCGATTTGACCGAGCGGCGTGAGCACGAGGAGCACGTTCGGCACAGCGAGGAACGCTTTCGCCTGCTGGTCGAGGGGGTGAGCGAATATGCGATCTTCATGCTCGACGTCAATGGCTTCATCACGACCTGGAACAACGGCGCCGCCCGGATCAAGGGCTACCGTGCCGAGGAAATCATCGGGCAGCACTTCAGCCGGTTCTATCCCGAAGACGCCGTGGAAAGCGGCTGGCCGGAGCACGAATTGAGGGTGGCGACGGCGGAGGGGCGCTTCGTCGACGAAGGCTGGCGCTTGCGCAAGGACGGGTCGAGGTTCTGGGCACACGTCACCATCACGGCCTTGCGCGACGACGCCGGCCGCCTGCGTGGCTTCGCCAAGCTGACGCGGGACCTGACCGAACGAAAGCGCACCGAAGCCCTGGAGGCGAGCGGCGCCGAGCGCGAGACGCTGCTCGAGGCCGAGCGCAATGCGCGCATGCTGGCTCAGCGCAGCGCCCGAATCAAGGACGAGTTCCTGGCGACCTTGTCGCACGAGCTGCGCACGCCCTTGAACGCGATCCTGGGATGGACGCAGCTGCTGCGCAGCCGCGGGGCCTCCGAGCCGGCGGAGCTCGACCGGGCGATGGAGATCATCGAGCGAAATGCGCGCGCGCAGGTCCGCCTGATCGACGACCTTCTCGACCTGAGCCGCATCATGTCCGGGCGCTTCCGGCTCGATGTGCAGCAGGTCTCGCTGGGCGACATCGCTAGGAGCGCGCTCGATTCCATTGAGCCGGCTGCCCGGACCAAAGGCGTGCGCCTGGAAAGCATTCTCGACCCTAGAAGCGTGGTCGATTCAGGCGATCCCGCGCGCCTGCAGCAGGTGTTCTGGAATCTGCTGAGCAACGCGGTCAAATTCACGCCGAAGGGCGGAAAGATCCAGGTCGTCCTGCAGCGCGTGAACTCGCACATCGAGTTCAGCATCACCGACACCGGGATCGGGATTCCCGCCCACTTTCTGCCTCACGTGTTCGAGCGGTTCGCACAGAAGGACAGCTCGACTCACCGGGAGTACGGCGGGTTGGGGCTGGGACTCGCCATCTGCAAGCAGCTCGTCGACCTGCACGGCGGGTCGATCCAGGCGAAGAGTATGGGAGAAGGCCAGGGCGCGACATTCGTCGTCACGCTGCCGCTCATCATCCTCGGCAAGGAAAGGGAGCCGGGCTCACGCGTCCATCCGACGGCCGCCGAGCCCTCTGACATGGTTCCCGTGCCGAGACTCGATGGCGTACGGGCGCTCGTGGTGGACGACGAGACGGATGCGCTCGAGCTGATCCAGCGGGTTCTCGAAAATCAAGGCGCGGTCGTCACTACGGTCCCCTCGGGAGATGCAGCGCTGCGCCTGCTCGAGTCCTCCACGCCGGACGTCCTGATCAGCGACATCGGAATGCCCGCCATGGACGGCTATCAGTTCATGCGGCGCATGAGGGCGGCCGAACCCAGGGAGCGCCGCATCCCGGCGCTCGCGCTTACGGCCTTCGCGCGGCCGGATGACCGCAAGCACGCGATCCTCGCGGGCTATCAGGCTCACCTGGCCAAGCCCTTCGACATGGCCGAGCTGGCGATCGTGGTGGCAGGGCTCGTCGGGCGCACGTAGCCGTCGCCCAGCCTGCGGGTTACTACGCGCTAGTAGCGCGAAGCGCCGGGGGTGCTCGAGCTGCTGCCGCTCGAGCCCGAGGTGCTCGGGTAGGCGCTACTCGAGCTGCCCTTGGAGCAGTTGGCGCCGGTGCAGTCGGAGGAGCTCGAAGCCGCGCTGCCCTGCGTATTGGCCGAAGCGCCGCCCGACGCCGAGGCACCTGGCGACCTGCCGCTGTGCGCGCACGAAGTGGCCAACATGGCTGCAACGATCGCGACCCCGATTGCTCTCAAGACCATAGAAACCTCCTTGGGTTGGTGACGCACGCCGCAAGAAGCAAGGGCAGTGCCTTGCGGCGCGGTGCCGTCGCCAGCAAAGGGAGTGCCCGGGCGCGGTTCTCGCAACCTTATTGCAGATGCGCGTCCGGAGCCGTGTAGACGAAGCGCCCGCCGAGCATGGTCGCCAGCGGCTTGATGGACTCGATCTGCTTTTCGGGCACGCTGAGGTAATCGGCCGAGAGCACCACGAGATCGGCGAGCTTGCCGGTTTCGATTGACCCTTTCAGGTCGTCCTCGAAGGTCAGCCTCGCGTTGTTGATCGTGAAGAGCTTCAGCGCATCCTCGCGCGTAATGCGCTGGTTCGGGCCGTAGACGCCGTCCGAGATGGTGTCGCGGGTGATGAAGTGATACATCGCCCAGAACGGGTTGTAGGGAATCACGGGCGAGTCCGTGCCGCCGGCCACGAGGACGCCCTGTTCCAGGAAGGTGCGAACCGGCGTGACCTGCTCAGCCCGCGCCCGACCCCAGTACTTCGCCATCGAAGGCGCCGCGAGGTAAAGATGGTCCTGCGCAGAGACCGCGATGCCCAGCGCCTTCACGGTCGGGAACTGGTCCGGGCGGGCGATGAAGTAGTGCTCGATCGTCCAGCGCTTTGCGGTGATCGAGCGCTCGGCGTTCGCGGCCTTGTATGCCTCGAGCACCTCGTCCACCGCCGCGTCACCGACCGCGTGGGTCGCGACGCGCCAGCCCAGCCGATTGAGCTCGCGCACCACCGGGACGTACTGGCTCGGCGGCACGACCTCGATGCCCTTGAACGCTCCGCTGCGCCCGTAGGGCCCGGCGTAGGGCTCGCGCATGTGGCCGCCCTCGAAGCCGCCGTCGACCAGCGTCTTCATGCCGCCGATCCTCAGCCACTCGTCGCCTTCGTCCGGGCGCACGTTCCACGAGGCGATGGTCGCGTTCACCTTTTCCACGCTCGAGAAGTCGTAGATGCGCATCAGGTAATTCACGCGCATGGTGAGCCGGCCCTGCGCCTTCAATTGCTGGAACATGCGGTAGGGACCGATCACGTCCGGGCCGAACTGGAAGCCGCCCGGGATGCGGATGCCCGTGAGGCCGGCGGCGTTCAGGAGCTTCATCTGCGCTTCGAGCGCCTCGGGCGTGAGCTTGGGCGGCGCCGGCAGCTTGACGAGGCTGCGCGCGGTGTCGACGAGCTCCCCGTTGAGGTTTCCGTCCGGGTCGTGTCCGATCTCGCCGCCCGGCGGGCTTTTGGTCTCGCGGGTGATGTTCCAGCGCGCGAGCGCGGCTGAGTTGACGATGAACTCGTGCCCGCCGCGTACCAGCACCACGGGGTTCGCGGGCGCGACGCGGTCGAGCTCGCTGCGGTGCGGCAGCCGCTTCTCGCGCAGCTGGGCCTCGTGCCAGTCCGCATTCGAGACGATGAGCTCGCCCGACGGCGCGCTCTTCGCGCGCGCCTCGACCGCGGCCAGGAGCTCGGCCATCGAGCGCACCCTGGAGAGATCGACGCCGGGTCCGCCCCCGGCGTTGTGCAGATGACCGTCGATCAGGCCCGGAATGACGGTTCGGCCCTTCAGGTCGATCTGCTTGGTGTTTGGTCCGCCGGTCGCCCGGACCGCGTCGTTCGCGCCGACGGCGATGAAGCGCTCGCCGCGGATCGCGACCGCCTGAGCGATGGAGAAGCTTCCATCGACGGTGACGATCTTGCCGTTGTAAAGCACGAGATCCGCTGCTTCCCCGCTGGGTGCGGGACTCGTGCTGCAACCAGCGCCGATGCCTGCGGCGAGCAGGATGGCGATGAACTGGAGCTTCATTGCGGCTCTCCTCGGAGCAGGGGTGGCGAAAGTGTCGCACCTAAGGCTTGGGACGGCACAGCGCTTGCTCGGACAATGCACCACATCCCTCAGGAGCGTCCCATGAAAGCGACTCTTGTTTGCGCGGCACTTGCCGCTGCAGCGTTAGCCGTCTCCGTGCCCTCTTTCGCCCAATCGAGCGCCGATCGGCCGGCCGAATCGGCAACGCCGCCGTCCACGCCTTCAAGCGCGTCGACGCCGTCGACCCCGGCGAGCGCCTCCGAAAAGGACCGCAGCTCGAGCGGTGCATCGGCCCAGAGCAGCCAAAGCTTTACGCACGGTGAATCAAAGCGCTGCGAAAGCCTCTCGGGCGCGGAGAAGGACCAGTGCGACAAGGAAGAGGCGACGAAGACGGAAGGTCCTGCCGCGCAGGAAGCGTCCAAGCCGAACAGTAAGAAGGACTAGACGCCGCTTCTTGAAAGCTGGGCGCAAGGTTGCGAGGAGCTTTGTTGTCATGCTGACCCGAAGAGATTTTCTGGAAGGTTCCGTGATTGCCGGCGGGCTTGCGTTCGCCGCTTCGAATTCCGCACGAAGCGCTCGCGCCGACGATCGACGCGCGCACAGTGGAGCTGCATTACAACAATCACCACAAGCCCGCCGCTACGGCGGCGAATCGGGCGGAGGAGGAGCTCGCCAAGGCGCGCGACGGCGGACAGTTCGCGCTGGTGAAGCACTATGAGAAGGAGCTCGCGTACCAGCTCTCGAGCCATATCCTTCACACCATCTACTGGACCAATCTCGGCGGCAAGGGGGGAGAGCCGAGCGGCGATCTGGCGAAGGCGATCAGCAACGAGTTCGGCTCCTATGCCAAATTCAAGTCGCAGCTCGCGGCCGCCTCTGGCGCGGTCGAAGCGTCGGGCTGGGGGCTGCTCGGCTACCATCCATCGACCCGGAAGCTGATGATCCTGCAGATCGAGAACCATCAGAAGCAGACCGCCTGGGGGATCGTACCTTTGCTGCTCGTCGACGTCTTCGAGCATGCCTATTACCTGAAGTACCAGAACCGGCGTCCCGAGTACGTGAGCAATCTGTTCAACATCATCAACTGGAACAACGTCGCCGAGCGCTACGCCTCGGCGCGCACGTAGCGACACGACCCCGCGCGGTAGCGCCGCGCGGCTAGCGGTGATGCGCTGAAGCGGACTGCACGCGTTTACAGCTCATCAAGAATGAGCTATGTTCCATCAACTATCCAGCATGAGCCCTAAGAACTCAAGCTTGGAAAGATGATCACCTCGCGGCAACTGCGGGCCGCCCGCGCGCTGGCCGGCCTTGATCAGCGCGCGCTCGCCAGAGCGTCGCGCCTGTCCCTGCCCACGATCCAGAGAATGGAAGCGAGCGACGGCGTCGTGCGCGGCAACGTCGAGTCCCTGATGAAGCTCATAGCAGCCCTGGAGCGCGCGGGCATCGAGCTGATTAACGATGGGGCCACGAGCGGCGGCGGCGGCCGGGGAGTTCGCCTGAAAGGGCAACCGAGGAAATAGCCGCCATGGCTCTGGACGGGCTGTTGTGGTGCATCGCGACGCTGCTCGCGACGGGCGTGGCGGCGATTGCCATGGCGCGCCATCGCTTCGCGACCACGCTGGTCTACGGTGTCGCGCTTTGCGCCTGCGTGATCGCGCTCGCCATTGCCGGCTGGTCGCTTCTCACGCTCAATTCCCTCCGCGAAGCGCTGATTTTGCCGGTCGGCCTGCCCTGGCTGGGGGCGCATTTTCGAATCGACGCATTGGCGGCGTTTTTTCTTCTGGTGGTCAATCTCGGCGGTGCGACGGCGAGCCTCTACGGGCTGGGCTATGGCCGGCACGAGGAGACGCCGGGGCGCGTGCTGCCCTTCTATCCGGCCTTCCTGGCCGGCATGAACCTCGTGGTGCTCGCCGACGACGCGTTCACGTTTCTCTTCACGTGGGAGTTCATGTCGCTGTCCTCCTGGGCCCTGGTAATGGCGCACCATCGCCGCCCCGGCAACGCGACGGCGGGCTATATCTACCTGCTCATGGCGAGCTTCGGCACGCTCGCGCTGCTGCTCGCCTTCGGCTTGCTCGCCGGGCCCGCCGGCGGCTATGCCTTCGACGCCATCCGCACGGCACCGACGGCATCGCTCGCTGGCATGGTGCTGGTACTCGCCTTGGTCGGCGCTGGCTCCAAGGCAGGCCTGGTGCCGCTGCACGTCTGGCTGCCGCTCGCGCATCCGGCGGCGCCGAGCCATGTTTCCGCCCTGATGAGCGGCGTCATGACCAAGGTCGCCGTCTACGGTTTCGTGCGCATCGTGTTCGATCTGCTCGGGCCGCCGGTGTGGTGGTGGGGCGGCCTGGTCGCGCTCCTGGGAGGGCTGACGGCGGTCATGGGCGTGCTCTACGCACTGATGGAGCACGACCTGAAGCGCCTGCTCGCCTATCACACGGTGGAGAACATCGGCATCATCTTCATCGGCTTGGGCCTCGCGCTCGCTTTCGAGGCGAACGAGATGCCGGGCGCGGCGGCGCTGGGGTTGACCGCTGCCCTGTTCCACGTATTCAACCACTCGGTATTCAAGAGCCTGCTCTTTTTCGGCGCCGGGGCCGTGCTCAACGCGACCGGCGAGCGCGACATGGAGCGCCTCGGCGGCCTGATCCACCGGATGCCGTTCACCGCTTTCGCCTTCCTCGTCGGTTCCGCCGCGATCTCCGCGCTGCCGCCGTTCAACGGCTTCGTGTCCGAGTGGCTCACTTTCCAGGCGATCCTCCTCAGCCCGGCGCTACCGCAGTGGCTGCTCAAGTTCCTGATCCCCGCGATCGGCGCGCTGCTCGCGCTCTCGGCAGCGCTGGCGGCGGCCTGCTTCGTGAAGGCGTTCGGCGTGTCTTTCCTGGGACGGCCGCGCACCGAGGTCGCGCGCGACGCCGCCGAGACCGACCGCTGGTCGCTCGCCTCGATGTTCGTGCTGGTGACGCTGTGCCTGCTGGCAGGCATCCTGCCCGGCTATTTCATCGACGCGCTTGCCCCGGTCAGCCAAGCGCTGGCGGGTGCGCATCTGCCGCGGCAGGAGCAGCTCGACTGGCTGACGATCGTGCCGATCGCGCAGAGCCGCAGCTCGTACAGCGGCCTGCTGCTGTTCCTTTTCATTGCGATGGCGGCCGGGGTCGGGGCCGAAGTCATCCACCGCTGGGCGTCGGCTGCGACCCGCAGGTCCGCGCCGTGGGATTGCGGCTTTCCCGACGCGAGCCCGCTCACGCAGTACACCGCGGGCAGCTTTTCGCAGCCGATCCGCAGGGTATTCGGGTCCGTGGTCTTCCGGGCGCGCGAGGAGGTTCACATACCTCCCCCGGGAGACGCCAGCGCCGCGCGCATGCACGTGCGGCTGCACGATGTCCCCTGGGATGTGCTGTATGTCCCGACCGCGAAGCTCGTGAACCTCGCCGCCGACCATCTCAACAAGGTGCAGTTCCTGACGATTCGCGCCTACCTCACGCTGGTGTTCGGCGCGCTCGTCGTGCTCCTCGCGGTGCTTGCGGTATGGCAGTAGCGCTCGATCTGACCGTCCAGCTCGGCCAGATGCTGATCGTGCTGGCGCTCGCGCCGCTGCTTACCGGCTACGTGCGCAAGGTCAAGGCGCGCCTGCTGCGCCGGCAGGGACCGCCGCTGCTGCAGCCGTACCGCGATTTGCTGCGGCTGGTCCGCAAGGAGGTCGTGCTGGCGCAAAACGCATCCTGGCTGTTTCGCGTCGCGCCGTATCTCATCTTCGCCACGACCTGGGTCGCAGCGGCGCTCGTGCCGACGTTCGCCACCGGCCTCATCTTCAGCCACGCGGCCGACATGATCGCCATCGTTGCGCTGCTCGGAAGCGCGCGCTTCATGCTCGCGCTGGCGGGACTCGACGTCGGCACGAGCTTCGGCGGCATCGGCTCGAGCCGCGAGATGATGATCGCCTCGCTCGCCGAGCCGGCCATGCTCATGGTGGTGTTCACGCTGTCGCTGCTCGCGGGGTCCACCCAGCTCTCCTCGATCGCGGCGTCGATGCAGGGCCCGGGCATCGGCCTGCGCGTGTCGCTCGCGCTTGCGCTGGTCGGCCTCATCATGGTGGCGATCGCCGAAAACGCGCGCATCCCGGTCGACAACCCCGCAACCCATCTCGAGCTCACGATGGTGCACGAGGCCATGATCCTCGAGTACTCGGGCCGGCATCTAGCCTTGATCGAGGTCGCCTCGTTCCTGAAGCTGCTGCTTTACGTCTCGGTCATCGCCTGCGTGTTCGTGCCCTGGGGCATCGCGGTGTCCGGCCAGGGGCCGGCCGCGTACGTCGCCGCGCTGGGGATCTACGGGGCCAAGCTTGCCGTCGCCGGCTTCCTGCTCGCGGTATCCGAGACCGTCGTCGCCAAGATGCGCGTGTTCCGTGTGTCGGACTTTCTCGGCGCGGCGCTCATGCTGGGCTTTCTCGCGGCGCTGCTGCTGTTCGTGTCGAGGGTGACCTGATGGACCCGATCGCGCTCGACGTCGCGCACCTTTTCGCCGGCGGCCTGGTGCTCGCGAGCTTCATGCTGCTCTACCAGGACCGCATGACCGGGCTGATCAACACGTTTGCCCTGCACGCGCTGGTCGTTTCGTTCTCGGTGGCGTGGCAGGCGTACATCCAGCAGGCGCCGCACCTGTACATCACTGCGGCAATCGCGCTGGTCGTCAAGGCGCTCGTGATTCCTCTCGCGCTGCACCGCATCATCGTGCGGCTCGGCATTCACCGCACGATCGAGCCCGTGGTCGGCATCGGGCAGACGATGCTCGCGGGCATCGGGCTGGTCGCGCTGTCGGTCATGGTCATGCTGCCGATCACGGCGCAGGCGGGAACGCTCGCGCGCGAGGACCTGGCGTTCGCCCTGTCGGTCATCCTGCTCGGCCTGCTCATGATGATCTCGCGCCGCAACGCGGTGAGCCAGGTGATCGGCTTCATGTCGATCGAGAACGGCCTGATCCTGGCCGCGACCGGGGCCAAGGGCATGCCGCTCGTGGTGGAGATCAGCGTCGCGTTCTCGATCCTCATCGCGCTCATCGTGATCGGCATCTTCCTGTTTCGCATCCGCGAGCGCTTCGAGACCGTCGACATCCACGTCCTGCATGAGCACCGCGGGGAGCAGCCGTGAGCGAGCCGGGCGGGTTCGTCGTCGCCGCCGTGCTCGCCATTCCGGCGCTGAGCGCCGCGCTTCTCGCGCTGCTGCCGGACGACCGCACCAGCGCCCGGCTCAACGCCGTCGCGTCGTTCCTGACGTTCCTGTGTGCGGGGGTGCTGCTGGCCGAGCGGCCGTCACCGGGGCCCTTCCTGATCGTCGACGACCTGAATGTCGTGTTCATCGTGCTCAGCACCTTCGTCGGGTTCACCACCAGCGTATTCAGCGCCAGCTACATCGCGCACGAGCTGGAGATCGGCCGGCTCACTCACGCGTATCTGCGCTTCTACCACGCGATGTATCAGGTCCTCATGTTCGGCATGAACCTGGCGCTGCTCTCGAACAACGTGGGGTTGATGTGGGTCGCGGTCGAGCTCGCCACGCTCACCACGGTGCTGATGGTCGGGATCTACCGCACGCCCGCCGCGCTCGAAGCGGCATGGAAGTACTTTCTTCTCGGCAGCGTGGGCATCGCGCTGGCGCTCTTCGGCACCATCCTCGTCTACCTGGCGGCGCGCGCGGTCGTCGGCGAAGGCCTGGATGCCATGGCCTGGAGCGTACTCGTGGAGCGCGCCGCCGATTTCGATCCGGCGCTGCTCAATCTTTCGTTCGTGTTTCTCCTGCTCGGCTACGGCACCAAGGTCGGGCTGGTGCCGCTGCACGCCTGGCTGCCCGATGCGCACGCGGAGGGCCCGACGCCGATCTCGGCGGTGCTGTCGGGGCTGCTGCTCAACGTGGCCCTGTTCGCCGTGCTGCGCTTCAAGATCGTCATGTCGGCGAACCCCGGGGCGCTCGCACCGGGACCGCTGATGGTCTCGCTGGGCCTGCTTTCGGTGCTGTTCGCGTCGTTCATGCTGTACCGGCGCCAGGACATCAAGCGCATGTTCGCCTACTCGTCGATCGAGCACATGGGGATCGTCACCTTCGCCTTCGGCATGGGAGGTGCGCTCGCCAACTTCGCGGGCCTGCTGCACATGACGCTCCATAGCCTGACCAAGTCGGCGATCTTCTATTGCGTGGGCCACATCGCGCAGGTGAAAGGCACGCAGCGGATGGCGGACATCCGCGGCCTCACCGTTTCTCACCCGGTGCTGGGTTGGGGGCTCGTGCTGGGCGTGGTCGCGATCGCCGGCATTCCTCCGATGGGCATCTTCATGACCGAATTCCTGATCGTGACCTCCACGTTCGCCCGTCAGCCCGTGCTCGCCGTGCTGCTCGGGCTGAGTCTGCTGGTGGCGCTCGGCGCGCTTCTCGCGCGGCTGAACGGCCTCGCCTTCGGCGATCCGCATGGCAGCCGCGAGCCGGCAAAGGCCTCCTTCGTGCCGGTCGCGATCCATCTCGCGCTGGTGCTGGCGGCCGGCATCTGGCTTCCATCGACGTTCGTCGCCTGGTTCCAGCACGTCGCAGGCCTGCTGAGATGAGCTGGGCGCGCTCCATTGCAGACCGCGCAGCCTGGCAGCAGGCGACGCAGCGGCTGCACGCGGGAGAGGCATCCTTGCTCGGCCTTTGGGCAGAGCCCGGATTCGCCTACATGGCGCTGATGCAATCCCAGACCTGCGAAGTGCTCACCCTCGCCTGCGAGGAAGGCCGCTTTCCCTCGGTAGGACGCCTGCATCCGCCGGCCATTCGGCTCGAGCGGGCGATACGCGACCTGGTGGGGCTGGAACCCGAAGGATTGCCCGATACGCGGCCCTGGCTGCATCACGGCGGCGCGTATGCGTTCCTTTCCGCCGAAGGCGAGAGCCTGCACCAGATACCGGTGGGGCCGGTGCACGCCGGCATTATCGAGCCCGGCCACTTCCGGTTCACCGCGAACGGCGAGACCGTGGTGCGGCTGGAAGCGCGGCTCGGCTACGTGCACAAGGGCATCGATGCGCTCATGGCCGGCGCCCCGATCGAGCGCGCGGCGCTGCTTGCCGGGCGAGTATCGGGCGATAGCACGGTCGCCTACGCGCTTGGGTTTGCCCAGGCGCTCGAGGCGGCACTCGGCGTGGAGGTTCCCCCGCGCGCGGTGTGGCTCCGGGCGCTCGCCGCCGAGCTCGAGCGGCTCGCCAATCACTTCGGCGACATCGGCGCCGTGTGCAACGACGCGGCCTTCGCCGTGATGCACGCGCAGTGCGGCCTGCTGCGCGAGCAGGTTCTGCGGGTGGCGCACGCCTGCTTCGGCCACCGGCTCATGATGGACTGCGTCGTCCCGGGAGGAACGCGGCGCGACCTGCCGGACGACGGCGAAGGGCGGCTGCTTGCTCTTCTCGCAGACGTGCGCAGGCGCTTTCCCGAGCTGGTCGAGCTCTACGAAGATACGGCGTCGCTCAAGGACCGGACCGTCGGCACCGGAATCCTGTCGCGCGAGCTTGCACGGCAGTTCGCGGCCGGAGGTTATGTCGGACGCGCTTCCGGGCGCAGCTTCGATGCGCGGCGCACGCCCGGCTATGCGCCGTACGACCGATTGCAGTTCGAGGTCCCGGTCGTGGAGGCGGGCGACGTGAATGCGCGCCTCTGGATCCGCATTCGCGAGGTGGAACAGAGCCTCGGCCTAATCGAGCAGATCCTGCGCGAGCTGCCACCGGGACGGATTCATGCATCCCCATTGAGAAGTTCAAGCGACGGCGCGGAAGGAGTTGCCCTGGTCGAAGGGTTCCGCGGCGACATCCTCGCGTGGGTCAGGATCCGCCGCGACGGCACGATCGACCGCTGCCACCTGCGCGACCCGTCGTGGTTCCAATGGCCCCTGCTCGAGGCGGCGATCGAGGGCAACATCGTCGCCGACTTCCCGCTGTGCAACAAGTCGTTCAACTGCTCGTACTCCGGCCATGACCTCTAGGGCGGCTGCGCATGCGTAGACTGCTCCTCAAGAGCTTCGTCCACGGCCCGCTCACCGAGCCGGCGCCCGCAACGGACAAAGGAGCGCTCGCCGAGCTCGCGTCCAGGGTCGAGCAGGCTTCGCGCCGGCGGCTGGGGCGCTCGCTCGCCATCCGCGAGGTCGACGCGGGCTCGTGCAACGGCTGCGAGCTCGAGATCCATGCGCTGAACAACGTGGTCTACGACCTCGAGCGTTTCGGGCTGCGCTTCGTCGCT
>JBJMWH010000331.1:0-5939 GCA_045810245.1 Burkholderiales bacterium
AGCAGCCGCTGGTAGCTTTGCGCGAGGTCCGATCCGGGGATCGAGAACACGTCCGCGGGACCCATCGCCAACAGCTCGTCGCGGCCGTAGCCGAGCGCGCCGCACGCTGCGTCGTTGATATCGACGAAGCGCATTTTCGCCGGATCGATCAGAGTGACGAGCACGGCCGAAGCGTCGACGGCGGCGCGGAATTGCCGCAGCTCCTGATCGTGGCGCAGCTCGTCGCTGACGTCCTGAGCGATGCCGCCGATGCGGTAGATCTCGCCAGCGCGGTCGCGCACCGCGAACGTGCGGGCGTGGAGCCAGCGCTGCGTGCCGTCGCAGCGCACGATCCGGTAGCGGTGGTCGACCCCGCCTCGGGGCGCGTCGTCCGCCTCTTTCCTTACACGCGCGACATCTTCCGGGTGCACGATCGAAAGAAACTCGTCGCGGTTCGCCGGGGGTGGGCAACCCGTGACGGCCTCCCAAGCCGGGCTGACGTAGAGGATCCGCTCGCTGCCGACCTCCCGCATCCAGACGATCTCGGGAACGTTCGCGGCAAATTCGCCGAACAGGGCGTCGGCTTCGGTGTCTCGGCTCGCGTGGGGGTGGGCCATCTTCTCATGCTAGACAAGCGCGCCCCGAGTCGCTGTCGGAAAAACCGGGCTTGTCCTGTGGGGAAATCGTGATTCAGCCGCCTGCTTCAGTCGCCAACGGCGAGCAGCTCGGCCACCACGGGCACCAGCTCGCCTGCAACCTTGCCTTTTCTGACAAAGGCGCTCGCGCCGGCGGCCGCCGCGCCTTCGCGGTACACGCGCATGTCGTAGGTCGAATGCATGACCACCCGCGTATCGGGCAGCAACGCCTTGATGCGCAGCGTAGCCTCGATGCCGCTCATGCCGGACAGTGCGATGTCCATGATGACGACGTCGGGCGCCGCGGCCGCACACAGGTCGAGCGCTCGTTCCGCGCCCTCCGCCGCGAGCACGGCACATTCGGGAAACGCCGCCTCGAGCAGCTCGACCAGCGCCGCTAGCGTCGGCGGATGATCTTCCACGACCATGATGGTAACGGCGCGATTCGTCGTAGCGGCAGCGTAGCCCGGACGCGCTGCGGGTGCTGTAGGGACTTCTCGCCGACTTCTCGCGGCTGCCGTCAGTCGAGCGATGTCAGGCCGTGCTGGATGGCAAACTTGACCAGGCTCGCGATATCCGAGATGTTCAGCTTTTCCATCAGTCGGCTGCGGTAGGTGTCGACGGTCTTCGGCGAGAGGTGCAGCATCTCGGCGATGCGCGCGCTGGTGCAGCCGTCGGCGACCAGCTTCAGGATCTGGCGCTCGCGCGGGCTCAGGCTGTCGACGGGGCTCACTGCGGCGCGCCGCCCGATGCGCTCGGCCAGCACCTCGGCGACCTTCGCGCTGAGATAGCGCCGGCCGAGCTGCACCGCGCGCACGGCGTCGCAGATTTCCTTGGCCGCCGATTCCTTCAGAAGGTAGCCGCGCGCGCCCGCCTCGAGCGCCTGGAAGACGTGTTCCGCGCTCGCGTGCATCGACAGGATCACGATCTGCGTTTGCGGCAGCGCCGCGTGGATCTGGCGCGCCGCTTCGATGCCGTTCATCTCCGGCATCGCGATGTCCATGATGACCACCTCGGGCTTCGCCTGCAGCACCGCGGCAAGCGCCTCGCGGCCGTTGGCCGCGGCGCCGGCGATGCGGATGTCGGGCTGCGCAGCGAGAAGCGCGGCGAGCCCCTCGCGCACGATCGAATGGTCATCGGCGATGAACACGCTGATTGCGCCGGGCTCGCTCATGCGTGGGCCGCCGCCGGCTGCGTCGCGCCGACCTGGGGCACCTCGACGATCACCCGGGTACCGAGTCCGGGCGCCGACTCGATGCGGGCGCGGGCGCCGACCGCCTCGGCTCGCTCGCGCATGCTCGCCATCCCCATACCGGCGGCCATGGCGCGCGCTTCGCCGTCGAAGCCGGTGCCGTCGTCGGCGACCGTCAGCGTGACCAGGCCGGGCTGCGGACTCAGGGAAATCGTCACCGCGCTGGCGCGCGCGTGCTTGACGATGTTGGTCAACGCTTCCTGCACTACGCGGAACAGCGCGATTTCGGTGGCAGGCGGCAGGCGCGGACGCGGCTCGGCGCCTTGCACCTGCAGCACGAGGCCGCTGCGCTGGGCGACCTGATCCGCGTGCTCCCTGAGCGCCGCGAGCAGGCCGAGCTCGTCCAGTCCGGGCGGACGCATGTCGGTGAGGACATCGCGCACCAGCTGCGCCGTGGAGTCCAGCAGCTTCTCGCTGTCGTCGAGCCGCGTGCTGGTCTTCTGCCATTCGTTGCGCACCAGCTTCAGGTTCAGGCTGAGCGCGGTCAGGTTGGCGCCGATCCGGTCGTGCAGCTCGCGCGCGAGACGCCGGCGTTCGTTTTCCTCGACCTCGAACAGGCGGTGCGACAGGTGCCGCAGCTGCTCGGCATGGGCGCGCAGCGCCTGCTCGGCGTGCTTCAGCCCCGAAATATCGAAGAACGTGGTGAGCACGGCATAGGGCTTTGCCGAATCGTCCGCAATCAAGGCCGTGGAGTTCACCGAGAGCCAATGGACCGATCCACTGTCGCGGACCAGGCCCATGACCACGCCCGTGCGCGACTGGCCGGTACGCAAGGTGATGCTGACCGGCCATTCCTCGGGCGCGAACCGCGACCCGTCGGCGCGCACCGCGCCCAGCCTGGCGAGCGTCAGACGCATGATCTCGCTTGCAGGAAGGCCGAGGATCCGCTCGGCGGCGTGGTTGCACAGGCGCACGTTGCCGTCCATGTCCAGCAGGACGAGGCCCTCGGCCATCGTGTCGATGGCTTTGGCAAAGCGCGCCTCCGATTCCCTGAGCGCCGCGGTCTGGGCCTCGAGGCGCGCATAGCTCGAGCCGAGCGCGGCGCGCCTGTGCTGCACCTCGCGCAGGCTGGCGATCATGCTGTCCATCAGGGCGCGGACGGTGAAGGCGATGAACAGGAGGAACAGCGCAAGCCCCACCGCGTACCTCCAGTCGGTGAAGCCGCTGAACCGGTTGCGCAGGATTCCCGCGATCTCCGCATAGGCCAGCGCGAAGATCATGAGGATCACGGCGGCGGTGAAGACGGCGAGCGCACGCCGCTCGAGCAGGACGCCGCCCATGACCAGCACCGCGCCGATCGCCGCCATCACGTTGTCATGCAGACCGTCACGAGCCAGGATCACCGAGATGCAGGCTGCCAGCATGAACGGCGGGAGCAGCGCGCGGGCGAGACGCAAGGCGCCCCGCCTGGCGAGCGCCATTGATGCCGCCGTCAGCGCCAGGGCCGCGAGCGTCATCGCCAGCGGGATGCCGGTCTGGCCGAAAAGGAGCTGACTGAAGACCGCCAGGCCCAACGCCGCCAGGGCCGCGAGCGCCACGACGTTGAAAAGCCGCGCCTCCGCGCTGCGCTCCGCGTCCTCGGGATCGTCCGGAACGGCCAGAAACGGCCAGAGCGACGCTGCCACCGCTGCCACCGCTGCCACTGTCCCTCCCGTGGCCGGCATTGTATTTTCAGTCTAGCAGAACGCGCGTTGCGATATGCTGCGCCTCGGGCGTAGCATGTCCCGGCCCTTAGAGGAGGAGCCATGAGAATCCTGTTCGCCGCGGCAGTCCTGTCGTGCGCCACCGGTGTGTGCGCGCAATCGCTGGACGATCTGAAAAACGACGGTCGCAATACCGACAACATCCTGACTTACGGGATGGGCTACCACCAGCAGCGCTACAGCCGCCTCAGCCAGATCGACCGCAAGAGCGTGCGGCGGCTGGTGCCGGTCTGGAGCCTGAGCCTCGACAACAACTGGGGCGAGCAGGCGCAGCCCATCGTCTACAACGGCGTGATGTACGTGACCAACGCGCGGCACACGGTGGCGATCGACGTCGCGACCGGCAAGCAGATCTGGAAGCACACCCTCGAGTGGCCGCCCGAGACGCCGCGGGTAGTGTGCTGCGGAGTGTCGAACAAGGGCGCGGCGATCTACAACGGGCGCGTGTACCGCACGACCCTCGACGCGCACGTGATCGCGCTCGACGCGAAGGACGGCAAGGAGCTCTGGAAGACCAAGGTCGCCGAGTGGAAGGACGGCGTGTCGCTCACGCTCGCGCCGCTCATCGCCAACGGCGTGCTGGTGATCGGCAACTCGGGCGCGGAGTACGGCGTGCGCGGCTTCATCGACGGCATCGATACCGAGACCGGCAAGCGCCTGTGGCGCCGCTACACCATCCCGGCGCGCGGGGAGAAAGGCAACGAGACCTGGCCCCAGGACACGAATGCCTGGGAAGTCGGCGGCGGCTCGGCGTGGATCACCGGCTCCTATGATCCGCAGCTCGATCTCATGTACTGGGGAACCGGCAACCCCGCGCCGTGGGCTTCGCAGTCGCGCCCCGGGGACAACCTGTACACCTCTTCCGTGCTCGCCATGCGGCCCAAGACCGGCGAGATCGTCTGGCACTACCAGTTCACGCCGAACGACGCCTACGACTACGACGCCTGCTGGGAGCTCATCAACGCCGACCTCAAGATCGACGGACGCGACCGCAAGGTCATCATGCAGCTCAACCGCAACGGCTTCGTCTACGTGCTCGACCGCGCGAGCGGCAGCCTCATCTCGGCACGGCCCTATGCCAAGGTGAACTGGGCGAGCGCTGTCGATCCGGACACCGGGCGGCCGGTCGAGAGCGACGTCGCGAAGAGCATCCGCGCCGGGAACCCGACCGAAATGTGGCCCTCCACCCGCGGCGGCAAGAACTGGATGCACGCCTCGTTCAATCCGCAGACGGGCCTCCTCTACGCCGCGACGCTGCACGAAGGCCGCATGTACAAGCACCTCGAGACCAAGCCGCACGTAGTCGGCCAGCGCTACATGTACATCGAGAACCTGCCGCTGCCGCGCGCGGCCGGCGAGCCGATCGGCCACATCGACGCGATCAACCCGCTCACCGGCGAGAAGAAATGGCGCGTGCCGTTGATGGATTTCCAGGTCTGGTCGGCGACGCTTTCGACCGGCGGCGGGCTGGTATTCACCGGCAAGGAAACCGGCGAATTCATCGCGCTGGACGCTGACACCGGCAAGCAGCTCTGGCAGTTTCAGACCAGCTCCGGCATCAACGCCATGCCGGTGACGTACACGCACAAGGGCCGTCAGTACGTCACGGTGCTTTCCGGCATCGGCGGCCTGTACTGGAACATCGCGCGCGAGCAACTGCAGAATGTGCCGCAGGGCGGCTCGGTCTGGACGTTTGCTCTGATGCCGGATTGATGCGGATCGTCGCCGGCGCGCTCGCCCTGGCTTGCGCGCCGGGCTTCGCCCAGCCGCCCGGGCCGGTGCAGGTCGGGGCGGAGATCTACGCGCGCAACTGCTCCCCATGCCACGGCGCACGCATGCTCGACCCGCAGGGCGCCTTTGACCTGCGCAAATTTCCGCGCGACCAGCGCGAGCGCTTCGTGACCTCGGTGTCCAAAGGCAAGAACGCCATGCCGCCGTGGGGCGACGTGCTCAAGCCGGATGAAATCGAGGCGCTGTGGCTGTACGTGACGACGGGAGAGCGCGGCTGAAGCTCCTGCTCCTGGTCCTCAGCCTCGCGCTTGCGCTGCCGGGGCATTCGCAGCCCTTCCCCGCCAAGCCGGTCCGCATCATCGTTCCGTTCCCGCCCGGCGGCGGCGCCGACGCGCTCGCGCGGCTCATGTCGCCGAAGCTCACCGAGATCTGGAAGGAGCAGGTTGCAGTCGAGAACAAGCCAGGGGCGAGCGGCCATATCGGGGCCGAGGCCGTCGCGCAGGCACCGGCCGATGGGGCGACGCTCCTCATGAGCTCGACCGCGTCGCTCACGGAGCGCAATGTGTCGCAGTTCGCCCCGGTGACACTGGTGTCGGCATCGCCCTATGTCGTGACCGCCTCGCCGAAGGCGCCTGTAGC
>JBJMWH010000332.1:0-4341 GCA_045810245.1 Burkholderiales bacterium
CGAACGCCTCGCGCGAGGCGTGGGCCTTGTGGTCGAGGGCGATCGCGGGAATACCCTGGGATCGCGCCCACTCGAGGCCGCCGGCATCGGGGCGGTTGGAGATCACGGCCCTCACGTCCAGCCCCGTGCGGGCCTCCACGATCGAGCGCATGTTGCTGCCGCGGCCCGAGATCAGGATGACCCCGGATCTCAAACGACGACCGTCTGCGGCGCGCCCGGTTGTCGCCCCACGATGGCGCCGATCTCGAATGCCTCGACGCCGTGGGAGGCGAGGGAATCGATGGCAGCCTTGGCCTCGCCCTTCGGCACGACCAGCGTCATGCCGATGCCGCAGTTGAACGTGCGATGCATCTCGGCGTCCTCGATGTTGCCGGTCTTCTGCAGCCACCTGAAGATCTCCGGACGCGGCCAGCGCGTCGATTCCAGCCGCGCGGCGGTTTCTTCCGGCAGCACGCGCGGGATGTTCTCGGTGAGGCCGCCGCCCGTGATGTGCGCGATGCCCTTCACGTCGACCTTGGCGAGCGTGGCCAGCACCGGCTTCACGTAGATGCGCGTGGGCTCCAGGAGCGCCTCGCCGAGCGTGCGCGTGCCGTCGGCCTCGAAGGGCTCGAACACGTCGGAGGAGCTCTTGGCCACGACGGTGCGCACGAGGGTGTAGCCATTGGAATGGCAGCCGCTCGAGGCGAGCCCGATCACGGCGTCGCCCGGCGCGATGCGCAGGCCGTCGATGATCTTCGCTTTCTCGACCAGGCCCACGGCGAAGCCGGCGAGATCGTACTCGGTCGGGTCGTACATGCCGGGCATTTCGGCGGTCTCGCCGCCGATGAGCGCGCAACCGGCCTGGTAGCAGCCCTCCGCGATGCCCTTCACCACGTCGGCGGCCACCGGCACGTCGAGCTTCCCGCAGGCGAAGTAGTCGAGGAAGAACGCGGGCTCGGCCCCCGACACGAGGATGTCGTTCACGCTCATCGCCACGAGGTCGATGCCGACCGTGTCGTGCCGCGCGAGCTCGAAGGCGAGCTTGAGCTTGGTGCCCACGCCGTCGGTACCCGACACCAGGACCGGGTGGCGGTACCGCGCCGGGATCTCGCAGAGCGCGCCGAACCCGCCGATGCCCGCGAGCACCTCGGGGCGCAACGTGCGCCGCGCGAGCGGCTTGATCGTCTCGACGAGGGCGTCGCCCTCGTCGATGTCGACGCCGGCGTCGCGGTAGGAAAGGGGCTCTGACATGCTAGATTCCGGGCTTTCCGCCATTCTAATGCGGCAGCTCCCGCTTCCCCTCTCCGCAGCCGCGCAGCCAACCCTTGACAATTACGTCGCCGGGGCGAACGCCGAGGCGCTCGAGGGTGTCCGCTCGCTCGCAGACGGCCGGCTCAGCGAGGCAATCGTCTACTTGTGGGGTGGGCCGGGCAGCGGGCGCACTCACCTGCTGCGCGCCGCCGCGGGCGCCAATCCGGAGTTGGTCATCGCCGACGACGTCGATGCGTTCGGCGAGGCAGCTCAGCAAGGGCTTTTCATCGCAATCAATGCCGCACGCGATGGCGGTCCGTCGGTTCTTGCCGCCGGCAGCGCCCCGCCGGCGAGCCTGGGATTGCGCGAGGACCTGCGCACGCGCCTGGGGTGGGGCCTCGTCTACCACTTGAAGCCGCTTTCGGACGCGGACAAGGCCCTGCACCTGCGCGGCGAGGCCCTGCGCAGGGGGCTTTCGGTGTCCGAGGAGGTGGTCTGGTACCTCCTGAACCACCTGCCGCGCGACCTCGCGAGCCTCCATGCCGTGCTCGACCGGCTCGACCGGCACTCGCTCGCCCGCCAGCGGGCGGTGACGCTAGCGCTGGTTCGCGACGCGTTGTCAAAGAATGACGACGGCTAAAAGCAACAGTGGCTGGGCTCCACCCCTTCCCGGGGGAATTCTGCATGGACAACGAGCGCGGCGAGGACTAGATTGGAAGCTACCAAAAGGACGCTGCGATGTCCTTCCGCCCTCTCGTTCGTCGAGCCCTTGTCATCGCGCTGGCCGCGGCCGCCCCGGTGTATGCCCAGTCGGGCTTGCGCCTGCCCGAGCGCAGCGAACCGGGCATCGATCCGGGCTTCGCGCGCGGCTGGCTCGCGCCGGAATTCGACCGCTTCGGCTTTGCTTCCTATCAGGCGATGGGGATGAACTTCGCGCCGCCCCAGCGCATGCACTGGTCGTACTCGTTCGGCGAGCGCACCAGCTTAGGCCTCTCCGTGAACAGCCGGGACTACGATTACGACCCACGTGCCCTGTCGGTTTTCGGCCGTTACTGGTTCGCCAACGACTGGGCGGTGAGCGCCGAGAGCATGTCGCGCGAGCCCACGGGGCTGCTGCGGCTGCAGGACTTCCGCATCGGCGTCCAGCGCCGGTTCTGAGCACCCCGCCGGAATCGTCGGGATAGACTGCGGGGCGCCATGCGCCTCGCCCTGTTCGACCTCGACAATACGCTGCTCGCCGGCGACAGCGACTACGAGTGGGGTCAATTCCTGGTGGACCGAGGCATTCTCGAGCGCGAGACCTATGAGGCCCAGAACCGGGCCTACTACGACCAGTATGCCGCCGGCACGCTCGACATCCACGAGTACCTCGGCTTCGCGCTGCGCCCCCTCGCAGCGCACACCCAAGCCGATCTTGCCCGCTGGCACGCCGATTTCATGCGCAGCCGCATCCTGCCCATGGTGAGCGCCGAGGCGCGCGCACTCGTGACGCGCCACCTGGAGCGCGGCGATCTCTGCGCCATCATCACCGCCACCAATAGTTTCGTCACTGCGCCGATCGCGCGCGAATTCCGGGTGCCGCACCTCGTCGCGACCGAGCCCGAATCGCGCGACGGACGCTTCACGGGACGAGTCGCCGGCATCCCGTGTTTCCGCGAAGGCAAGGTGCAGCGGCTCGAGGACTGGCTCGGCTCCCGGGGCCAGCGCCTCGATGAATTCGGCGAATCGGCCTTCTACAGCGATTCGCACAACGACCTGCCCCTGCTCGAGCGCGTTACGCGTCCGGTGGCGGTCGACCCGGACGCCGAGCTCGCGCGCGAGGCGGCGCGCCGCGGCTGGGAACGGATTTCCCTTCGCCGGTAGAATCCCGGCCCTTAATGATCAAGAGGTTCATCAGGCGGGTACTGGGCTTACCCTCCGAAAACCTGCAGCCGGTGCCGCGGGAAAGGCACGGCCTCGCCAGTGCCGCCCTCAGTCCGCCGGCGGCCAAGGTGTGCGCCACGCTGCGCGAGGCGGGCTTTTCCGCCTACGTCGTAGGCGGCGCCGTGCGCGACCTGCTCCTGGGCATCACCCCGAAGGATTTTGACATCGCCACCGATGCGCGCCCGGAGCAGATTCGGCCGCTCTTCCGGCGCGCGCTCATCATCGGCCGGCGCTTTCGCCTGGTCCACGTGATGCTCGGCGGCGACACGGTGGAGGTCTCCACGTTTCGCGGCGCAGATACGGCGACCGCCGAGAAGGACGAGCACGGCCGGGTGCTGCGCGACAACGTCTTTGGCACGCAGGAGGAGGACGCGCGCCGGCGCGACTTCACGGTCAACGCGCTCTACTACGACCCCGCCAGCGAGGAGATCGTCGACTTGCACGGCGGGCTCGACGACCTCAAGAAGCGCATGCTGCGCGTGATCGGTGATCCCGAGACGCGCTATCGCGAGGACCCCGTGCGCATGCTGCGCGGCGTGCGGCTCGCCGCAAAGCTCGGGCTCACCCTGGAGGCACAGACGCGGGAGCCGATCCGCAGCCTCGCGCCGCTCATGGAGCAGGTGCCGCCGGCGCGTCTGTTCGACGAGATGCTCAAGCTCCTGCTGTCGGGACACGCCAGCGCGTGCCTGCGGCAACTGCGCGACGTGGGCCTGCACGAGGGTCTGCTGCCGCTGCTCGACGTGATCCTCGAGCAGCCCCTGGGCGAGCGCTTCGTCACCCTGGCGCTTGCCCAGACCGACGAGCGGGTGCTCGCCGAGCGCCCGGTTTCGCCAGCGTTCCTGTTCGCGGCCCTCCTCTGGCACGAAGTGCTCGCCGCATGGAAGGCGCGCCAGGCTAGGGGCGAGCGTGCGCTCGCCGCCCTGGAAGGCGCGATGGACGAGGTGCTCGACACCCAGTGCGCGAAACTCGCCATCACCCGCAAGCTCACCGCGACGATGCGCGAGGTGTGGGCGATGCAGCCGCGCTTCGAGCAACGCTCCGGCAGCCGCGCGTTCCGCCTCCTCGAAGTGCCGCGCTTTCGCATGGCCTACGATTTCCTGGCCCTGCGCGCCGCGAGCGGAGAAGTGGCGGCCGACCTCGAAGAGTGGTGGCGTGCATTCCAGAGCGCCGATGCCGAGTCGCGTAAGG
>JBJMWH010000333.1:0-3363 GCA_045810245.1 Burkholderiales bacterium
GCCGTCACGGTTGCCTTGCCGTTGCGCTCGAGGAAGCGGGCGAAGGAGCGGGCACCGGCGAGCGACCGCATCAACGAACGGCCGCCGATGCCGTCATGGCGCCGTGCCGCCATGAAGGCGCGCACGTCCGCAGCGCTCAGCGCGGAAAGGTCCTGCAGCGACGGACTGCCGCCCAGATGCTCGGCCAGGAAGCCCAAGAATTGCGAGACGTCACGGCCATAGGCCTCGACGGTCTTCGGCGACATCCGGCGCTCGGCGCCGAGATAGGCGAGCCAGCGCACGAGCTCGGCTGCGACATCCGCCGCCGCGGAATAGGGCGATTTATCTTGCTGCGCCTTCTTCGCCATCGCGCGATTATCGCATCACCTTTCTTAACCATTCGGTAAGCCGGCCATCGTTCTCGGAAAAGCGCGTCATGTTCGGAACTGGCTCGTGACCTCGCCTCAACTTTACGCTAACGCGAAAGTCGCTTCGAGCGAGGAGAAGGAAACGGCTTGCCGCGCACATCGCCTGCATCGATGCCGACGCCGTCAGCCACCGTCGACGTGCTGGTCCCGCTTGCGGTCGATCAGGCCTATTCCTACCGCGTGCCGGCCGCCGTCGACGTCGCCCCCGGCGATTTCGTCACCGTGCCGCTGGGGCCGCGCGCCTACACGGGGGTCGTGTGGGGAGAGGGAAGCGCGCGGCCGTCGCTCGACAACCGGCTCAAGGATGTTGCCGAGAAGCTCGACATTCCGCCCCTCAAGGGCGAGCTGCGCCGCTTCGTCGACTGGGTCTCCGACTACACGCTGAGCCCGCGCGGGATGGTCTTGCGCATGTGCCTGCGCATGGGCGAGCACCTGGGGGCCGAGCGCCTGCAGGTGGGCGTGCGAATGGCCGGCCCGGCGCCGCAGCGCATGACCGCGGCGCGCCGGCGCGTGCTGGCGCTCGTAGCCGACGGGCTCGTGCACGGCAAGGCGGAAGTCGCCGAGGAAGCGGGCGTCTCGCCTGGCGTCATCGACGGCCTGGTGGACGAAGGCACGCTAGAGCCCCTGGTGTTGCCGCCGCAGCCGATTGCGGCGCCGCCCGATCCCGATTTCGTCAAGCCCGACTTCACTCCGGCTCAGCGCGATGCCGCGCGTGCTCTCGGCAACACCGTCCGGCAGGGCGGCTATTCGGTCACGCTGATCGACGGGGTGACAGGGTCGGGCAAAACGGAAGTCTATTTCGAGGCGGTGGCTCAGAGCATCCGGACCGGCCGGCAAACTCTGATCCTCATGCCGGAGATCGCGCTGACGGCGCAGTTCCTCGACCGCTTCGGCGAGCGTTTCGGGGTGCGCCCGGCGGAATGGCATTCGGCGCTCACCCCGCGCCGGCGCGCGCGCACGTGGGCGGCGGTCGCGGCGGGCGAGGTTTCGGTCGTGGCGGGGGCGCGCTCGGCCCTGTTCCTGCCCTATGCGGCGCTCGGCCTGATCGTCGTCGATGAGGAGCACGACCCGGTCTACAAGCAGGAAGACGGTGTCCACTATCATGCGCGCGACATGGCGGTGGTGCGCGCACGCGAGGCGCAGATCCCGATTCTGCTCGCCTCGGCGACGCCTTCGGTGGAGACCGAGGTGAACGCGCGGCGCGGCCGCTATCGCCGGCTGCAGCTGCCCGAACGCTTCGGCGGCCAGCATCTGCCTGCGATCGAGGCGATCGATCTTCGCCGCGAGGGCCCGCCACGCGGCCGCTTCATCGCGCCGCGTCTGGCCGAGGCGATCGGCCATGCGCTGACGCGCCACGAGCAGGCGCTCCTGTTCCTCAATCGTCGCGGCTATGCGCCGTTGACCTTGTGCCGCGCCTGCGGCTTCCGCCTGTCTTGCCCGAATTGCGACGCCTGGCTGGTGGAGCACCGGTTTCGCCGCCAGTTGGTGTGCCACCATTGCGGCTTTGGCACGCGGCTGCCCGCCGCCTGTCCGAAATGCCAGGCGCAGGGGTCGTTCGTCGCCTGCGGCCCCGGTGTCGAGCGGCTCGAGGAGGAGGTGGCGGCCTTGTTCCCCGGCAGCCGGATTCTCGTCCTGTCGAGCGACGTGGTGGAATCCGTCGAGCGCCTGCGCCAGGAGCTCAACGACGTCGCCGAAGGACGCGTGGATGTCGTCATCGGCACCCAGCTCGTCGCCAAGGGTCATCATTTCCCCAAGCTCAATCTGGTCGGCGTAGTCGATGCCGATCTCGGCTTGAGCAATGGCGATCCGCGCGCGGCCGAGCGCACGTTCCAGCTGCTGCATCAGGTCGCCGGGCGCGCCGGCCGCGAGGAGGGACGCGGCCTCGGGCTGCTGCAGACACACCAGCCCGACCATCCGGTGATGCGCGCCTTGATCGCGGCCGATCGCGACGCATTCTATGCGAGCGAGATCGCCGCGCGCGAGCAAGGGGGCTATCCGCCGTTCGGGCGGCTGGCCAGCCTCATCGTCTCAGGCCCCGACAAGGCGGCGGCGGAGAGCTACGCCCGCAGGCTCGCCAGCACGGCGCCGCGCGTGGAGGAGGTGCGCGTGCTCGGGCCCGCCACGGCGCCGCTCGCGCTGGTGCGCGGCCGCCATCGCTTTCGGCTGCTGGCGAAATCGCCGCGCGGCTTTGACCTCTCCGCCTACCTGCGTGCCTGGCTTAAGGCGGCGCCCAAGCGCCGAGGCAGCCTCCGTCTCGACGTGGACATCGATCCGCAGAGCTTCCTTTAACAGTCTTGAAGGCGCCATCCTGCCGGCGCATGCTGGCAAGCGCGACGAATGCAGTCCGGCCAACGCCGGATCACGGGGAGGAAAACATGAAGCAGATCGCCATTGCGGTGGCGGCGTCGGCCTTGCTGTTCGGCACGCTCGCCGCCAACGCCCAGGCGCCGTCCTGGACGGTGCCGCCCGAAGGTCAGCGCTGTCCGTCGAAATGGGGCGCCGGCGACGAGCGCGGCGCCGGCAATCACATGAAGCCGCAGACGGTGCTCAATGCCGTCAAGCTCATCAAGACCGGCGAGGTGATCGAGCTCGCCCATGTGCTCGGGCCGAGCATGCCGTTCTTCGGCACGCGCCGCTTCGACATGCACCTGAAGCGGACCTTCATGAACCCGCAGTCGAACGAGCGCGGCAGCAACGAGGAGATGGTGCTCTCCGAGATCGGCCAGGTCGGGACGCAGTTCGACGGCTTCGCGCATCAGAGCCATCGCAACAGCCATTACAATTGCTTCAAGACCGAAGAGATCGCGACGCGCGGCGGCTTCACCAAGCTCGGCATCGAGAAGGTTGGCACGCTGATGACGCGTGGCGTGCTCATCGACGTCGCCGCGCTCAAGGGCGTCGACATCCTGGGCGACAACTACGAGATCACGCCCCAGGACGTGCAGCAGGCGCTGCA
>JBJMWH010000334.1:0-7379 GCA_045810245.1 Burkholderiales bacterium
CGCGACCGCGCGATGGCGGCCTATCACCAGTACGAGCTCGCCTCGGCCGCGGTGCAGATCGCCATCGTGCTCGCCTCGGCCGCCATCGTCACCGGCGCGATGGTGCTGGCGTGGGCCGGCGCCGGGCTCGGCGTCGTGGGCGTCGCGTTCTGCCTGATCGGCTTCCTCGCCCCGACCGCGGTGCATCTGTTCTAGCATTCCCGGGTCGCATGCATTGCCCAAGAAATTACCGTTTGAAGGATGCGATGCAAGCAGGCAAAGTGCGGCGGTGTACAGACCCCATCCACTTCATCGGCTGCACTATCCCCGCCTCGAAGCCGCGATCGTCTACGCGCTAGTGCTATGGCGGCGGCTGCGCGACAGGAACAGCCGCCGGGTAGCCTAGGCCGCGCCCAGGCAGCGGCGGAAGAGCTCGGCCGCGGTCTTCACTCCGAGCTTCTGCATGATGCGCGCGCGGTGGAACTCGACCGTCTTGACGCTGATGGCGAGCTCCTCGGCGATCTGGCGGCTCGGCTTGCCGTCGAGCACGCGCTGCAGGACCTCCCGCTGCCTGGAAGAGAGCAGCTCGAGCGGCGCGCTCGGCTCGGCCCTGCCGGCCTCGGCGGCGTCGAAGCTCTCGAGCGCTGCGCGCACCTGGGACAGCAGCTGCTCGTCGTCGAAGGGCTTCTCGATGAAGTCGAAGGCGCCCTTCTTCATGGCGTCCACCGCCATGGGGATGTCGCCGTGGCCGGTGATGAAGATCACCGGCACCCGGTAGCTGCGTCGCCGCAGCTCTTCATGGAGCGCGCTGCCGGTCATTCCCGGCATGCGGATGTCCAGCAGCACGCAGCAGCGCCGCGTGAGGTCGGCGTCCTCCAGGAAGGCATCGGCCGAGGAGAACGCCTCGACGTCGAGCTGCGCGGTGCGAAACAGGAGCTTCAGCGCGCTGCGCACCGCGTTGTCGTCGTCGACGATGTAGACCCGGCTCACGCCGCGCCGGGCAGATTGAAGGCGAACACGGCGCCGCGCTCGTCGTTCGTTTGATGGCGGATGCTGCCACCGTGCGCCTCGACCACCGAGCGGCAGATCGAGAGCCCCAAGCCGAGCCCGCCAGGCTTGGTCGTGACGAACGGATCGAACAGGCGCTCCTTCGCCTCGCGCGGCACGCCGTCGCCGAGGTCCGACACCGACAGCGTGCCGCTGCCGTCGATTTCCAGGCGCGTCGCCACGGTGATGCGCCTTCGCTCGGGGGGCAGTGCCTCGACCGCTTCCATGGCGTTGCGCACGAGATTCAGCGCCACCTGCTCGATGAGCAGGCGATCGGCGCGCACCGCGGGCGGCGTCGCCGACAGCCGGCGCTCAAAGGTGATTCCCGCGTCGCGCGCCGCCGGCTCGGCGAGGCGGAGCACCGCACCGACCAGCTCGTTCAGGTTCTGCTCGGTGAACGCGGGCCCCGGCAGCCGCAGGAGGTCCCTCAGCCGCTGGATGATCTTGCCGGCGCGCTTCGCCTGGTCGCGGCAGATGTGCATCGCCTGCTGCAGCTCGCCGCTGTCCGGGTTGCCCGATTGCAGCATGCGCATGCAGCTGTGGTTGTAGGTGGCGATCGCCGCGAGCGGCTGGTTGAGCTCGTGCGCGATCGCGGAGGCGAATTCACCGAGCGCGATGAGGCGCGCGGTGCGGTGCGCGGCGTCGCGGTGCTTGGCGAGCAGCTCGCGCGCGCGCCGCTCCTCGGTGACGTCGGAAAGCACGCACAGCGTGGCGGCACGGCGGTCGCTCCAGGATAGCGGGTTCGAACGCAGCACGAACCAGCGATCGGCGGCGGCATTCTGCGTTTCGCCCGACTCGTTGAAGCGCGGGCGGGCGGCGCCGAACGTCTCCGCATAGCGCCGGTTGCTGTAGAGAATTTCGCCGCTGCGCGCGTCCTCGACGTAGACCGGATCGTTCAGCCCCTCCATGGCGGCGGCGAAGCGTTCGTCGGCTTGCTGCAACGCCTCGCGCAAACGCGCGATCAGGGCCACCAGCGCGGCGAGCAGCATTGCCGTCAGCGCGGTCTCCACGAGGTCGCCGCGCAGGCTGTACCACCACGCGAGCGCCACGGCCGTGACGGCGAGCCCGGCGGCGCGGCCTGACGTCCAGCTTGCAAACGCGACCGGGACGAGGTAGAGCAGGCCGAGCCGGTACGCGCCGCCCGAGAAGGAGTCGGCCATGGCCACGAGGAGCACGAGGCCGAGGCTGGTGAGTAGCACGCCGGCCCTGCGCCATCCGCGGCGGGTGAACGATGGAGCCGGAACCGGGAAGAAGCGGGCGGCGCGCATGCCCGCCGAGCTTACCGGTTTTCCGCGCCGCCGCGCCCGCTAGGGTTTACCCGTATTGTTGGCGCGAGAGCGCTGGCTTAGCCTCGCGTGCGGGAACGGAGGCGAGCTCCACCGAGGGGTGCATGGCGCAGAACGACGAGAAGCTGAAAAAAACGGTCGCCGGGTTTGCCGTGCTCCTGACCACGGTCACGGAGATGGTGCGGGCCAAGGCCGTGAAGCCGGCGGTGCTCGACGCTTATGACGACGCAGCGGACCAGATCATAGACGGCCTGCGCGGCAACGGGATCGGCGACGCCGATTTGCAGGCGATCCACAAGGCGCTCGCGCGCCTGCGTCTCGCGTTCGAAGAGCAGAAGCCCTAGTCCCGGAAGTAGGTTTCAAAACCGGCCAGCGCGCGCTCGATGCCGGCGGCATCGATGTCGAGGTGGGTCACGAGGCGCATCCGAGGCGCCGGCAACACCAGCACGCCGCGGGCGCCCAAATGCTCGGTCAGGCCCTCAACCTTGTCCGCGGGCGGGCGCACGAACACCATGTTGGTCTGGACCTCGACCCCAAGGCCGAGGCCGCGCAGCCCGTCGGCGAGCCGCGCCGCGTTGCGATGATCGTCGGCCAGGCGCTCGACATTGTTCTCGAGCGCGTATAGGCCTGCGGCGGCGAGGATGCCCGCCTGCCTCATGCCGCCGCCGAGAATCTTGCGCGAGCGTCTTGCCTTCGAAATGAAATCGGTGTTGCCGAGCAGCACGGTGCCGGCCGGAGCCCCCAGGCCCTTCGACAGGCACGCCGAGACCGAGTCGAATCCCGCGCACAGGTCCTTGACACGCGTTCCCAGATGGACCGCCGCGTTGAAGATGCGGGCACCGTCGAGGTGGGTGGCGAGGCCGCTCTTCTGCGCCAGATGCAACGCGCGCGCCAGGTAATCCCGGCTGAGGGGACGCCCCCCGATGGTGTTTTCGAGGGCTAGAAGCCGCGTCCTCGCGAAATGCGGGTCGTCGGGCTTGATAGCAGCCTCGACCTCGGCGAGGTCGAGCGTGCCGTCAGGCCGGTTGGCGATGGCCTGGGGCTGGATTGATCCCAGCACCGCGGCGCCGCCGGCCTCGAAGCGGTAGCTGTGCGCCTCCTGGCCCAGGATTACCTCGTCGCCGCGCTGGCAGTGGCTCATGAGCGCCGCGAGGTTGGATTGGGTGCCGGTCGGGAAGAGCAGCGCCGCCTCGAAGCCGAACAGCTCGGCCGCGCGCGCCTGCAGGCGGTTGACGGTCGGATCGTCGCCGAAGACGTCGTCCCCCAGCTCGGCTTCGAGCATCGCGCGGCGCATTCCGGCCGAGGGACGCGTGACGGTATCCGAGCGCAGGTCTACGATAGCGGCCAAGGGAGGAAGCTTAAACCATGCGCCGCGCCGTTCTGGCCCTTGCCGCTTCATTCGTGCTTGCGCATGCGCACGCGCAAATCGACCAGGTGGTGACCGCGAAGCTCGAGCGCTACAGCATCGCCGCGCTCGTCACGCGCCAGGAGGGCGCCAAGGACTTCAAGCAAGGCATCGCGATCTTTCCGGGGCATCCCGGCATCCTGAAGCTGCGCGAGGAGAACGGCCAGGCGCAGTACGAGCAGCGGGGCAACTTCCTCGTCCGGGCGCGGCGCCACTGGCTCGATGACGAGACGCTGGTCGCCGTGCTCGATGCGCCGTCCGACCAGTGGGCGACGTTTTCCCAGGACTTCCGCGCCACGCCGCGCTACGGCACGGATGTCGCCGCGGTGCTGAACGAGGTGTCGAAGCTTCACGCCGTGGCCGAATGGATCTTCGTCGGCACGAGCGAAGGCTCGGTGAGCGCGTTCCACGCCGCGCGCATGAATCCCTCGCTCGCGAAGCGCGTCATCCTCACTTCGTCGGTGTTCGAGCCGACGAACAACGGTCCGGGCCTTTCGAGCGCTAAATTCAGCGAGCTCGGCGCCCCATTGCTCTGGGTGCACCACGAGGACGATCCTTGCCAGTACACGCGGTACCGCGACGCGAAGAGGTTTGCCGAGCGAAGCATGAGCCCGCTGGTCACCGTGCGCGGCGGCGGGCCGGAGAAGGGCAGCGCGTGCCAGGCGTTCAGCCATCACGGCTACGTCGGCGTGGAACGCGAAGCGGTTCTTGCGATGCGCTCGTGGGTCAAGACGGGCGCCGTTCCGCCGGACGTCATCGGCCACTGAATCATCAATGGAAGTCATGACGGGAGCGACCATGAAGAGGACATTCGGAGCGTTGCTGTGCCTGTGGTCCGTGTTCGCATGGGCCCAGAGCGCCGAGGAGCTGCTCGCCGCGGGGAAGAATCCGGACGACGTCACCCACTTCGGCATGGGCTACGACCTGAAGATGTACAGCCCGCTGAAGCAGATCGACAAGTCGAACGCGAAGCGGCTGGTTCCGGTGTGGAGCTTCAGCCTGGCGAACGACATGGGCGAGCACTCGCAGCCGACGGTCTACAACGGCGTGATGTACGTGGTGAACGGCAACTGGACCTTCGCCATCGACGTTGCGACCGGCAGGCAGATCTGGCGCACGCCGGTGCAGTACGAGCGCGCGGCGCTACGTGTCGGCAGTGCCGGCGCGATCATGCGCGGCCCGGCGACGATCTACAACGGCAAGCTTTTCCGCCAGACGCTCGACGCGCACGTGCTCGCGCTCGACATGAAAACCGGCAAGGAAATCTGGAAGACCAAGTTCGCCGAGTACAAGGAAGGCTATCTCGGCGTCGTCGCGCCGATGATCGTGAACGGCGTATTGATCTCCGGCATGGCAGGCGGAGACCGCACCACGCGCGGCTTCCTCGACGGCTACGACCCGGAAACCGGCAAGAGGCTATGGCGCACCTACACCATTCCGGCGCCGGGCGAGAAAGGCTCCGAGACCTGGCCGAACCGCGAGCTTCCCGACGCCTGGAAATACGGCGGTGCCGCGACCTGGCAGGTCGGCTCCTACGACCCGCAGCTCGATCTCTATTTCATCGGCACGGGCAACGCGGAGCCGTACAACCCGACCTATCGCAAGAGCATGGACAGCCTGTATTGCGCGAGCATCCTCGCGATCCGGCCGAAGACCGGCGAAATGGTCTGGCACTACCAGACCGTGCCGAACGACAGCTTCGACTTCGATGCCACCGCCGAGAGCCTGATCGCCGATCTGCGGGTCGACGGCCAGGTGCGCAAGGTGCTGATCAACGCGCACAAGAACGGCTTCCTGTACGTGATCGACCGCACCAACGGCAAGCCGATCGCCGCGAATCCTTTCGTGAAGGTCAACTGGGCCTCGCGTATCGACCTGAAGACCGGCCGGCCGGTCCTGACCGATCTGATCGAGCGCGCGATGGAAGGCGAGACGGTGAACGTATTTCCGTCGCGCGGCACCAACGCGTCGCTCATCGCTTTCAATCCTAAGACCGGGCTGGTGTACCTCAACTCGTGGAACTACCCGCGGCTGATGAAGTACGTGGATTTCAAGTTCGTGCTCGGCACCGGGTCGACCGGCATCGAGTCCACCATGGACACTCCGAAGGGCGAGCCTGCCGGTTATCACGTGGCGATCGAGCCGCTCACCGGCAAGGTCGTCTGGCAGGTTCCGCTGATGGACATGGCGGCCTCCGCCGGCATGCTCGCCACCGACGGTGGCATCCTCTTCACCGGACTGCTCACGGGCGAAGTCGTCGCGCTCGACCAGGACAGCGGCAAGACGCTCTGGCAGTTCAAGACCGGCTCTTCCATCGTCGCCCCGCCGATTACCTACACGCACAAGGGGCGGCAGTACGTGACGGTGCTCTCGGGACTCGGCGGCAGCGTGCCGAACCGTGTTGCCGCGAAATCGGTGCCGCCCGGCGGCTCGGTCTGGACGTTCGCGCTGATGCCTGAATGAAATATGGGTTTTCGGTTCTCGCGCTAGCCTCAGCGAGCGCGGCGGCGCAGCCGTTCCCGACGGAGCAAATCAAAAAAGGCGGGGCACTCTACGAGACCCACTGCCAGACCTGCCACGGGCCGCGCCTCGCCAACCCGCCCTGGGCAGCCGACTTGCGCCAGTTCCCGCGCGAGGACCGCGCGCGCTTCGTCGACACGGTGACCTACGGCAGGCGCGGCATGCCGCCCTGGGAGGACGTGCTGAAGGCTGACGAGATCGAGGCCCTGTGGGCCTATGTCGTCGCCGGAGAGAAGAGGTAACTATGAGAAACAGCGTCATTTCCCATGCTGCGTTCGGATGCGCAACCGCACTGCTCGCCTCCTCCGCGACTTATCTCGCGCTCGCCCAGAGCCCGCCTGCCGCCAGCGCGGGCCTGCGCCAGACGGAGCTGTTCAAGACTACGATGAACGATGTGCTCGGCCGGGTCGTGACCGTCCGCCGGACCGAGCGCGATCCCGGAAATGGCAGCGGGCCGCACCGCCACCCCGGCAGCCATACCATCGGCTACGTGCTGGAAGGAACCTACGAGGTGAAAGTCGACGACGGCCCATTGCAGAAACTCGGCCCCGGCGAAACGTTTTACGAGCCGCCCGGCGCGCTGCATGCAGTCTCGCGCAACGGCAGCTCCGCTCAGGCGGTGAAGTATCTGGTCATTCAGATCTCCGACCCGACGAAACCGCAGACCGTGCCTGAATAGGTGACGCTGGTCGGCGCGCCGCTCTCGAGCTAAATCTCGACCCGGGTGCCGAGCTCGACCACGCGGTTGGTGGGAATGTTGAAGTAATCGGTCACGCTGCCGGCGTTGCGCGCCATCGCGGCGAAGAGCCGGTCGCGCCATTGCGCCATGCCGCGGCGTCGCTTGACCGGCACGATCTTCTCGCGCGACAGGAAGAACGATACCTGCGCGGGGTCGAGCTCCACGCCGCAGCTCCCGGCGAGCGCGAGGTCGCCCGCGAGGTCGGGATGGTTCATGAAACCGTAGCGCAGTTGCACGCGCCAGCAGCGCTCGTCGAGGCGCTCGCACGCCAGCCGCTGCTCCACCGCCACCCACGGCGTGTCGCGAAATTCGACGGTGAGAAAGATCACGCGTTCATGCAGCGCGCTGTAATGCTTGAGGCTGTGCAGCAGAGCGTGCGGCGTGGCCTCGGGCGTCGCGGTCA
>JBJMWH010000335.1:0-4447 GCA_045810245.1 Burkholderiales bacterium
TGGACCGCGCCGGCGTCGCCGTCGACGCGCACGGGTTCATCCAGGTCGACGATCAGCTCCTCACCACCGCCCCCGGCGTCTGGGCGCTCGGCGACTGCAACGGCAAGGGCGCCTTCACCCATACCGCTTACAACGACTACGAGATCGTGGCGGACAACCTGCTTTCGAACGCCGGACGCAAATGGACCGATCGCGTCCCGGTCTATGCGCTCTACACCGATCCGCCGCTCGGGCGAGTCGGAATGAGCGAGGCCGAGATCCGCAAGGCCGGCTTGCGCGCTCGCGTCGGCAAGCGGCCGATGACGCGCGTCGCGCGGGCGCTCGAGAAGGGCGAGACGCAGGGCTTCCTCAAGATTCACGTCGAGGAGCAAAGCGGGCGCATCCTCGGCGCGGCGCTCCTCGGCACGGGCTGCGACGAGGTGGTGCAGTCGCTCGTCGACGCCGTCTATGCGCGCACCCCGGTCGGCGAGTTCCAGCGCCGCGTGCGCATCCATCCGACCGTGGCCGAGCTCCTGCCCACGACGCTCGAGTCATTGAAACCGCTGGGATAAAAAAAAGAAGCCGCACTAGGCGGCTTCTTAGGGGGGCCATCAAACCTAAGGGAGGGAGGATGATGGCTTAGGGGAAGCCAATTCTCCCTGACGATTCCGGGGCTGTCTGTAGCTTCCCTGATTCTTTTTTTGTAAATGGATCGCTACAGGAGTTAGATCCCGGTCTTCGCGCCGTTCTTTTCTAACCCAAAGGTTCTACTGCACTCTTGGGTCGATCTTGAGCTCGTTCTTCACGAGCTTGACGCCATCGACGTGGCGCGCGACTTCCGCGGCCTTGGTGCGGTCGTTGCGGCTCTTCACCGCGCCGCTCAGCGAAACCACCGCGTTCTCGGTCTTGACGCTGATGTCGGTCACCTTGAGCGCGGGCTCGTCGAAGATGGCCTTCTTCACGCGAGCGGTGACCATGGCGTCGTCGAAGTAGTTGTTGTGCCCGGGCGTGCTCGCGCAGCCGGCGAGGCCTAACACTGCGGCGCAGAAGGCGACAGCGAAACTGCGTTTCAGGATGCTCATGGCGCTACCTCCCTTCACAGAAGGACGCCAGTACAGCAGTCCGCGGCTTGCGCGGGGAAGGAAGAATGCCCTGCGGCATAACCCTGCTCCGGACGCGCCATGCGAAGTGTCACAACCCGGGCCGAAATCCTCGATTTGTTACCAGCACCCCGGCGCAGGAAATTGGGCGCAAAATAGCCCGATGCGCCTGAGAGGAATCTTTCTCGGTGTGGCGGCGGCGCTGCTCGGTGCCGCGGTGGCGCACGATGCTTATGCGGGCGGCAAGTCCGGCGGCGCGGCGCGTTCGTCGGCAAGTGGCGGGGCACGCTTCGCCGCCCCGGCGATGAGCTCGATGCGCTCGCACTTCGCCACGGCGGCCGGTGGCCGCACCGTCGGCGCCTCGCCCCAGCACTTCCACAACGGGCAGCACATCCACAACGGCCGCAACCATTTCCACAGCAGCGTGGCGATCGGGGTCGGAGTGCCGATCTACTACTACCCCGGCTCCTATTACTACCCGGGCTATTACTACCCCGGCTACTACTCCCCGCCGCCTCCGCCGCCCGGCTGGTACTTCTGCCCGGCCTACAACGCCTACTACCCTGCGAGCGTGCCTTGCCCCTCCTATGGCCCTCCGCAGGGCTACGCGCCTCCGCCGCCGCAGATGTATGGCGCACCCCCGGACGCGTACGGCGTACCGCCCGACTACGTGCCCCCGCAATAAAGAAAATCGGGGTCAGAGCCCGATTATTGCAATAACCCGGCTTAGCTGATCTCGATCGGCACGAAGATGCTCTGCTCGCCGCGCTTGACCAGCAGCGCAACCGTGCCCTTCGCTTTCGCGGTCGCCGAGCGCAGCTCGGCGACGCTCTTCAGCCGCTTGCCGTTTACCGCGACCACGACGTCGCCGCGCTGGATGCCGGCGCGCGCCGCGGGGCCCGAGACCTTCTCGACCACCAGGCCCTCTTCGGCCTGACGCAGCCCGAGGCCGAGCTTTCCGGTGTCCTCGCCAGACTGCGAGGCGGGCTTGGCGCTCGCGACCTGCTCGGGCTTGAGCTCGCCCACGGTCACCGCGAGGGAGCGCTTCGCGCCGTCGCGCCACACGTCGAAATTCGCCTTCGATCCCGGCTTCACCGCCGCCACGAGCGGCGGCAGCTCGGCGGACCGATCGACCGCCTTGCCGTTGACCGAGAGGAGCACGTCGCCGGGCTTGATGCCCGCCTTGTCGGCCGGCCCGCCGGGCTCGACCGAGGACACGAGCGCGCCCTGCGGCTTGTCGAGGCCGAAGGACTGCGCGAGCGACTGCGACACTTCCTGGATCGCCACGCCCATGCGGCCGCGCTCGACCTTGCCGTACTTGACGAGCTGCTCCTTCACCTGCGCCGCGACGTTGATCGGGATCGCGAACGCGATGCCCTGGTAGCCGCCGGTGCGCGAGTAGATCTGCGAGGTGACGCCGATCACCTCGCCATTCATGTTGAAGAGCGGACCGCCCGAGTTGCCGGGATTCACCGCGGCGTCGGTCTGGATGAACGGCACGTAGGTGCCGTCGGGAAGCGAGCGCGAGGTCGCGCTCACGATGCCGACCGTGGCCGTGTTCTCGAAGCCGAAAGGCGAGCCGATCGCGAGCACCCATTCGCCTACGCGCACCTGCGAGGGGTCGCCGAACTTCACCACCGGCAGCCCGCTGGCGTCGATCTTCACCACCGCGATGTCGCTCTGGTGGTCGACGCCGAGCACCTTGCCCTTGAACTCGCGCCGGTCGGAGAGCCGCACGTGTACTTCGTCCGCGCCCTCGACGACGTGCGCGTTGGTGAGAATCACGCCGCCCGGCTCGACGATGAAGCCCGACCCCATGCCCTCGCGGAGCTGCGGCTGCTGCTGTTGCGGAATCCGGCCCTGGAAGCGGCGGAAGAACTCATACAATGGATCGTTCTCGTCCAGGCCGCCGAGCTCGTTCCCGTCCTCGGAGGCATTCGCCTTCATGGTGGACGTGATATTGACCACCGCCGCCTTGTTGCCCTCGACGATGGTGGTGAAGTCCGGCAGCGTCTGCACCGCGGCCGGTCGTGCGACCTGGGGTTGCGCCACCTGCGCCTGCGCGACCTGCGTCACCGGCGTCGCCGCCCCGACGTGCGAGGAGGGAAAGTCCGCTGCCCCCGCCCAGTATCCGCCCGCGATGAGCGCAGCCGCGCCCAGGCCGGCAAAAGCCAATTTCGCCTTCATGGGAACTCCTCGAAGTTTTTAGTGCGTCCTTGAAGGGACAGACAGGGTCCAGGGCGCGCGAGTTCCGGTCGGCCTACGGCGTTACGCCTCGGCTTTGTAACGAACTATTTCGACAGGAAGACGAAAGACTCTTACGGGGGCGTGGCGCAATCCCGCGGCGCAGGCGGCTCGCCGGGGTCGGAGCCCGCGCCGGACGAAGTCGTGTCGTCGAGGACGAGATCCACGGCCTTCAGGAAGACCGACATCGGCGGCTCGTCCTTGTCGCCGATCCACTTCTCGAGCTCCGCAAGCGGAACTCGCAGCAAGCGCGCGAGCTTCTTCTGTCCTCCGGCCGCCTCGGCCGCTTTTTGCAGGGTCCTGCTGTACACGCTGCGGGCCATTTCTTTTCTTCTCCCGTGGGGAAAAGCAGCGTGGGATGTTCCCCCATGCGGCGGCGCCGGACAATCGCTGCCCGCACTACAGCGGGGCCGATTTTGTAATGGTTCGTTCGTTCGCGGCGAAACCGCGCGGTCAGCCGGTTCCCTCGCCCGGCTGGGCGGCGAGCAGCACGATGTCCACCGCCGCGAGGAATACGTCGAGCGGCGGCTGCTCCAGGCCGCCGATCCAGCGCGCAAGCGTCGATGCCGGCACGTTGAGATGGCGCGACAGCGCGTCGAGGCTCCCCAGCACCTCGCACGCCCGATGCAGCGTGCGCGCGTAGACCGTGACCCGCGACTTGGAAAGAGGCGGACAGGCGACGAGCGGGCTGACGGGTTCGGGCACGGCTGGAAAGGCGCCGCGGCGCTCAGTCCTCGTCCGGTGCGGCCTTCAGGAACTTCGCCTGGGCGAACTCCTGCAGCGTTCCGATCGCGCTCGCCACCTTCGTGCCGAACGACGGCGCGAACTCGATCACCTGGTCGCCCTCCTGCTCCGACTTCTGTTTCAGGCAGATATAGCCGCCTTCGGAGATCGAAATCTCGATGTCCTTCTGTCCTTTGATCCGCATGCCTGGTACCTCCTTGGGGTCCGTGCATGCTAGTTCACGCAGCCTACGGCAATGTCGAAGCGGCAGGGCTCCGGTTGGACTACCCAAACCAATTCGGGGTCAGAGCCCGAATTGGTCCGGGCAGTTGCTCCAATAAGAATCGGGTCAGAGCCCGATTGATCGTGATCCAACGAAATCGGGGTCAGACCCCGATTTC
>JBJMWH010000336.1:0-5511 GCA_045810245.1 Burkholderiales bacterium
CGCCTTCGAGCGGCGTGGCGTCGGCGCCCGGGTCCTCGGCCGGCACCTCGATTTGCATCTGCTCCGTGTTGACCGCCGCTTTCTTCGCCAGGCCGCCGCTCACCAGCCCCGGGAAGGCGATGATCAGCGAGACCATGATGAGCTGGATCAGCACGAACGGCACGGCGCCCCAGTAGATCTGCCCGGTGGTCACGCGCGGGGTCATCTTGCGCGTGATCCGGTCGACGTAGTCCTTGGCCGGCGCCACGCTGCGCAGGTAGAACAGGGCGAAGCCGAACGGCGGGTGCATGAAGGAGGTCTGCATGTTGACCCCGAGCAGGACACCGAACCAGATGAGGTCGATCCCGAGCTTCTCGGCTGCCGGCCCGAGCAGCGGGATGACGATGAAGGCAAGCTCGAAAAAATCGAGGAAGAAGGCGAGCAGAAACACCAGCACGTTGACCACGATCAGGAAGCCGAGCTGGCCCCCGGGCAGGTTGAGCAGCAGGTGCTCGACCCAGAGATGGCCGTCGACGCCGTAGAACGTCAAGCTGAACACGCGGGCGCCGACCAGGATGAAGACGACGAAAGAGGTCAGCTTGGCGGTCGTGTTCATCGCCTGGCGCAGCAGGCTGAACGACAGGCGCCGGCGCGCGATTGCCATTGCCAGCGCGCCGGTCGCGCCCATGGCGCCGCCTTCGGTCGGCGTGGCCACGCCGAGGAAAATGGTCCCGAGCACGAGGAAAATCAGCGCGAGCGGCGGGATCAGCACGAACGTCACCCGCTCCGCGATGCGCGACAGGAGCCCGATCTTGAAGACATGGTTCGCGACCGAGGCGGCAAAAGCCACGCCGACGCCGACCGCGGTGGACAAGACCAGCAGCTCATCGATCGGCGGGTCGGGCTGCGGATAGTGGAAGTGCGCGAATGCCACGCCGGCCAGCACCGCGACGATCGCGAGCACGATCAGCGAAGGCGTTCCGCTCGAGCCGCTCGGCTCGCGGAAGGTACGCGCTTCCACCGGCAGCGCAGGGGCCCACGACGGCCTGAAGACGGCGATGCCGACCGCGTAGAGCGCATACAGGCCCGCCAGGGTGAGGCCCGGAATGAAGGCGCCGGCATACATGTCGCCCACCGATTTGCCGAGCTGGTCGGCCATCACGATCAGGACCAGCGACGGCGGGATGATCTGCGCCAGCGTGCCCGATGCGGCGATCACGCCGGAGGCGAAGCGCCGGTCGTAGCCGTAGCGCAGCATGATCGGCAGCGAGATCAGGCCCATGGAAATGACCGAAGCGGCCACCACGCCCGTGGTCGCCGCGAGCAGGGCGCCGACGAAGATGACGGCAAAAGCGAGGCCCCCGCGCAGCGGCCCGAACAGCTGGCCGACGGTATCGAGCAGATCCTCGGCCATGCCGCTGCGCTCGAGGATCAGCCCCATGAAGGTGAAGAACGGCACCGCGAGCAGCGTGTCGTTGGACATCACCGCCCACATGCGCTGCGGCAGCGCCTGGAACAGCGCCGGCGAGAGCAGGCCGAGCTCGACGCCCAGGAGGCCGAAGAAAACGCCGGTGGCGGCAAGCGCAAAGGCCACCGGATAGCCGATGAGCATCACCACGATGAGGGACGCGAACATGAGCGGGGCCATGTTCGCGACGAGGAAGGCGCTCACGCTGTCTCCCCCCGCTCCTTGCGCAACGCTTCGGCAAGCAGCTCCTCGTCGGTTGGACCTTCATCCTTCTCCGTGGGATCCGCAATGAGGCCGCGCAGGAATGCGACGCGCTTGATGAGCTCCGAGATGCCCTGCAGGATTAGCAAGAAGAACCCGATCGGCAGCATCAGCCGGCCGGGCCAGACCGTCAGGCCTCCTGCGTTGGTGGAAACCTCGCCGCTTTGGTAGGCATCCAGGAACACCGGCCAGGACAGCCACATGATCGCGATTGCCATCGGCATCAGGAAAAAGACGGTGCCGAAGATATCGATCCACGCTCGCGCCCGCCCCGAGAGCTGGCCGGAAATGACGTCGATGCGCACATGCTGGTTATGCAGCAGGGTGTAGCCGGCGCAGAAGAGGAACACGAAGGAGAACAGGTACCACTGGATTTCCAGCCACGCGTTCGAGCTCATGTTGATCGAATAGCGCACCACCGCATTGCCGGCGCTGATCAGCACGGCCGCCAGGATCAGCCAGTAGGTGAGCCGACCGACATGCTCGTTGAGCGCGTCGATGGCGCGAGACAGGCGCAGCAACAGCTTCATCATCGCAACCCCTCTGTTTGCGAATCAGGAACCAGGTCGAATCAGGCGGCCGTGCGCATCTCCATGGCACGGCGCTGCACCGCCTCGTGCAGGCGCGGCTTATAGCCTAAGGCAAAGAAGACTTCGGCGCAGAGGAAGATCGGCGCGACGAAGATCTGGAACAGGTTGTCCACCAGCGCGGGCCGGCGGCCCTCGAAGACATGGCCGACGAGCTGCAGGATCCAGCCAGCGACGAAGAGCGCGCCACACCAGGTCCACGCGCGGGCCGCGCCGGCCGCGGCGATCAGCTCGGCGAGCCAGATGAGCGCGCCGAGCACCGCCAGCATCGCAACGGCGAGCGCGAGATCGAGAACGAAGTAGTAGCCCAGCACCGCGGCGGCGAGCAGCATGGCCGCGGTGATTTTGAAGTCCAAGAAGTCGATATTCGGCCAACTGAGAGGCACCAGGAGCGCGAGCATGATGAGGGGCACGCCGACGAAGTGCGTGGCCTTGTTGCGCGCGTCCTGATGGTAGGCCGCGTAGATCGCCATCTCTTCTGCGAGGGGCTTCACAAAAACACTATAATTCAGGGTTTTAACCGAGTCCATGGTCGTCACGCACGGCTCTTCGCAGCGCGCCCCGGGCCGGTGTGCGCTGACGATCGGCAACTTCGACGGCGTGCACAGGGGTCACGGCGCGCTCATGGAGCGCGTCACCGCCAAGGCGCGCGAGCTGGAGCTCGTTTCCTGCGTGCTGACCTTCGAGCCGCACCCGCGTGAATTCTTCGATCCGCAGGCCGCTCCCGCGCGCCTGACCCGCCTGCGCGACAAGCTCGAGCTGATCGAGGCCGCCGGGATCGAGCGCGTACACGTGGCGCGCTTCGACCGGCGCCTTGCCTCGATGCCGGCGCAGCGCTTCGTCGAGGAAGTGCTCGTCAAGGGCCTCGCCACCCGCTGGCTGCTCGTGGGCCGCGACTTTCGCTTCGGCGCGCGACGCGCGGGCGACTTCGGTGCACTCGAGGCGCAGGGCGGGCGGCACGGCTTCGAAGTGGAGTCGATGGCCGACGTGGTCTTCGACGGAACGCGGGTGTCGAGCTCCGCGGTGCGCGCCGCGCTCGCTGCCGGCGAGCTCGCCTCCGCCGAGCGCCTGCTCGGGCATCCGTATACGATCAGCGGCCGCGTGGCGCACGGCGCGAAGCTCGGACGCAGCCTGGGATTTCCGACCGCGAACATCGTGCTGCGCCGGCCGCCGCCGCTGTCGGGCATCTTCGTGGTGGAGGTCGACGGCCTCCCCGGTGGATCAAAGCGCGGCGTGGCGAGCGTCGGCAGGCGCCCCACGGTGAACCCGGTGCCGCTGCCGCTGCTGGAGGTGCATCTCTTCGACTGGAAGCGCGACCTGTACGGCGAGCACCTGCGGGTGCGTTTCCTGAAAAAACTGCGCGACGAGCAGAAGTACGATGGGCTCGACGCTCTCAGCGAGGCCATCGCGCAAGATGCGCGGCAGGCCCGTGACTACTTCTTGAACCATGGCTGATTACAAGGACACGCTCAACCTTCCGGAAACCCCGTTTCCCATGCGCGGCGATCTCGCCAGGCGCGAGCCGCAATGGGTGAAGGAGTGGGACGAAAAAGGCGTCTACAAGCGCCTGCGCACCATCGCCAACGGGCGGCCCAAGTTCGTCCTGCACGATGGCCCGCCTTACGCGAACGGCGACATCCATATCGGCCACGCCGTCAACAAGATCCTGAAGGACGTGATCGTCAAGTCGAAGACCATCGCCGGCTTCGACGCGCCCTACGTGCCGGGCTGGGACTGCCACGGCATGCCCATCGAGGTTCAGATCGAGAAGAAATACGGCAAGAACCTGTCGACGGAGGAGACGCAGCGCCTTTGTCGCGCGTATGCCACCGAGCAGATCGAGAAGCAGCGGCAGGACTTCAAGCGCCTCGGCGTGCTCGGCGACTGGGACAACCCGTACCTCACGATGGCCTACCGCAACGAGGGCGACGAGATCCGGGCGCTCGCCATGGTGCTCAAGAAGGGCTACCTGTACCGTGGCCTGAAGCCCGTGAACTGGTGCTTCGACTGCGGCTCCGCGCTCGCGGAGGCGGAGGTGGAGTACGAGGACCGCAAGGACCCGGCGATCGATGTCGGCTTTCCCTTTGCCGAACCCGAGAAGGTGGCGCAGGCGTTCGGCGTGAAGGTGGAGAAGCCGGGCTTCGCGGTCATCTGGACCACCACGCCCTGGACACTGCCCGGCAACCAGGCGCTGAACGTGCATCCGGAGCTGACGTACAACCTGGTGGACACGCCCAAGGGGCTGCTCATCCTTGCCGACGCGTTGCAGGAACAGTCTCTAAAGCGCTATGGGCTCGAGGGACGCACGGTCGCGAGCGCGAAGGGCGCGGCGCTGGAGAACATCCGCTTCAGGCATCCGTTCTACGACCGGCTCGCGCCCGTCTATCTCGGCGACTACGTCACCACCGAGACCGGCACCGGCGTCGTGCACTCGGCCCCGGCCTACGGCGTCGAGGACTTCGAATCGTGCCGCCGCTACGGGATGAAGGACGACCAGATCCTCACGCCGGTGATGGGCGACGGCAAGTTCGCGCCGTCGCTGCCGCTTTTCGGCGGCATGTCGATCTGGGACGCGAATGGCAAGATCATTGCCGAGATGGACAAGCGTGGCGTCCTGTTCCACAAGGAGACGTACACGCACAGCTATATGCACTGCTGGCGCCACAAAACGCCAGTGATCCTGCGCGCGACCGTACAGTGGTTCGCCTCCATGGATAAGAAAGTCCGGGGCGAGAGCCTGCGCGAGACGGCGCTACGCGGCGTCGAGCAGACGCAGTTCTTTCCGCCGTGGGGCAAGGCGCGTCTGCACGGTATGATCGCCAACCGGCCGGACTGGACGCTTTCCCGGGCCCGGCAATGGGGCGAGCCGATCCCGTTCTTCCTGCACAAGGAGACCGGCGCGCTGCATCCCGACATGGCCGAGATCCTCGAGGATGTCGCGCAGCGCATCGAGAAGGGCGGCATCGAGGCCTGGCAGCGGGTCACGCCCGAGGATCTGCTGGGCGCCGACGCGAAGGACTACGAGAAAGCGCGCGAGACGCTCGACGTCTGGTTCGACTCCGGCACCACGCACTTCACCGTGCTGCGCGGCTCGCACCGCGAGGAGTCTGCTTTTCCGGCCGACTTGTACCTCGAGGGCTCTGACCAGCACCGTGGCTGGTTCCATTCGTCGCTCCTCATCTCGTGCATGCTCGATGGCGTGCCGCCCTACAAGGC
>JBJMWH010000337.1:0-3246 GCA_045810245.1 Burkholderiales bacterium
ACCGCTGCACGAACCTGCCCGCAGTCAAGCAAGCCTCGCTGTAGCGCGGCCTTAGAGGATGCGGACCGGGGCGCCGCGCCGCCACGCGGCGATGTCCTCGACCGCGCCGCGGAAGTAGGCGCTGTAGCTCTCGCGCGTCACGTAGCCGAGGTGCGGCGTAAGCACGGTGTTGGGTGCCGCGAGAAGCGGATGGTCCGGCCCGATCGGCTCGGCGTCGTAGACGTCGATTCCCGCGCCCGCAATCTTGCCGTTTTTCAGCGCCGAGGCAAGCGCGGCTTCGTCGACGATCGGGCCGCGCGAAGTATTCACGAGGAATGCGGTGGGCCTCATCCGGGCGAGCTCGCGCTCGCCGATCAGCCCGCGCGTGCGCTCGCTCAGCACGAGGTGAATGGTCACCACGTCGGCGCGCGCCAGGAGCTCGTCGCGCTCGACCCGCTTCGCTCCCGCACGGCCCGCGCGCTCGGCGTCGAGGTTCTGGCTCCAGGCGAGCACTTCCATGTTGAACGCCGCGCCGACCTTCGCCACCTGCGAGCCGATGGTGCCCAGGCCGAGGATGCCGAGCGTTTTCCCGGCCAGCCCCAGGCCCACGGTGGTCTGCCAGCTTCCCTGGCGCAGCGAGCGGTCTTCCCGCGGGATCTGGCGGAAGAGCGCGAGGATCAGGCCCCAGGTCAATTCTCCCGTCGTGCCGGCCGAGCCGGGCGTGCCGCAGACGACGACGCCGCGCTCGCGCGCGGCCGCAAGGTCGATCGAGGCGTTGCGCAGGCCGGTGGTGACGAGGAGCCGCAGCCGCGGCAGCTTTTCGAGCAGTGCGCGCGGGAAGGGCGTGCGCTCGCGCATCGCCACCACCACGTCGTAGTCCTTGAGTCGTTGGACAACCGGGTCGACATCCGCAAGGTGATCGCGAAAAAAAACGACTTCACAATCGGAGCCAAGGCTCGCCCAGTCGGCCATCTCGGCGGCCACACCCTGATAGTCGTCGAGGACCGCGACGCGCATGCGCTCCTCCTAGGCGCGCCGCAGCGCGAGCGCGTCGGCGATCGAGGTCTGCTCGCCCAGCTCCTGCTTGGCGATGGCGTTGCGGTGCACCTCGTCGGGGCCGTCGGCGAAGCGCAGCGTGCGTGCGCTGGCATAGGCGCGCGCAAGGCCGAAGTCGTCCGAAACGCCGCCGCCGCCGTGCACCTGCAGCGACCAGTCGATGACCTGGCAGGCGACGTTGGGCGCCAGCACCTTGATCATCGCGATCTCCTTCTTCGCCGACTTGTTCCCCACGGTGTCCATCTTCCAGGCGGTATTCAGCACCATGAGCCGCGCCGAATCGATCATGATGCGCGCCTGCGCGATGCGCTCGCGGGTGACGCCCTGGTCCGCGACGGGTTTTCCAAAAGCAATCCTTTCAGTGGAACGTCGGCACATTTTCTCGAGCGCGACCTCGGCCTGGCCGATGAGGCGCATGCAGTGATGGATGCGCCCGGGCCCGAGCCGGCCTTGCGCGATCTCGAAGCCGCGCCCCTCGCCGAGCAGCACATTGGAGGCAGGCACACGTACGTTCTTCAGCTCCACTTCCATGTGGCCGTGCGGCGCATCGTCGTAGCCGAATACCGATAGGGCGCGCACGACCCGCACGCCCGGAGTGTCTGCGGGAACCAGCACCATCGACTGCTGGCTGTGGCGCGAAGCGTTGTCGGGATCGGTCTTCCCCATGACGATGTAGATCTTGCAGCGCGGATCGCCGGCGCCGCTCGACCACCATTTGGTCCCGTTGATCACATAGTCATTTTTGTCGCGAAGAATTCTGGTCTGAATGTTGGTCGCATCGGATGAAGCGACGTTGGGCTCGGTCATGAGGAACGCCGAGCGGATCCTGCCTTCGAGCAGCGGCTCGCACCATTGCCTGATGTGCTCGGCAGAGCCGTACTTGAGCAGCGTCTCCATGTTGCCGGTGTCGGGCGCCGAGCAGTTGAACACTTCCGGCGCCCAGTGCACGCGGCCCATGATCTCGCAGAGCGGCGCATATTCGAGGTTGGTGAGCGTGCCGCCGTGCGACTTCGGCCGCCATAGGTTCCACAGGCCCGCCTGGCGCGCCGTCGCCTTCAGCTCCTCGATCACCGGCACCGGCTCCCAGCGCTTCTCGCTTCGCACGTGCGCCTCCCACTTGTGCTCGTTGGGATGGACGTGCTCGTTCATGAACGCCATGAGCTGCTTGCGCAGCTCCTGGACCTTAGGCGAGTAGTCGAAGTTCACGCTGCCCTCCCAGAGAATTTTTGACCGTCGATCTTTCGTACCATTTGCCAGCCGAGCTCGGCCATGGGCTTCGCCCGCGAGCCGGCGTCGACCGCATGCTCGCTCGCGGCGGTGCCGTCGACTACGCGCTTGCGGATGCCCTGAAGAATCGCCGCGATACGGAACAGGTTGTAGGCCATGTAGAAATCCCAGTGCACCGGATCGATCGCGCCTCTTCCGGTCCGCTCGCAATAGCTCGCCACGTACTCTTTCTCCGTGGGTATCCCAAGATGTGACAAATCCAGGCCGGCGATGCCGCGAAACTGCCCCGGCGGGATGTGCCAGCTCATGCAGTGGTAGGCGAAGTCGGCGAGCGGGTCGCCGAGGGTCGAAAGCTCCCAGTCGAGCACCGCGAGGATCCTCGGCTCCGAAGGGTGATAGATCGCGTTGTCGAGCCGGAAGTCGCCGTGGACCACCGAGGTGCCGGTTTCCGGCGGGATGTTCCTCGGCAGCCAGGCGATCAGGTTATTCATCGCTTCCATCGGCTCGGTCTCGGAAGCCTGGTACTGCCGTGTCCAGCGCGCGACCTGGCGTTCGATGTAGTTTCCCGGCTTGCCGAAGCTGTCCAGTCCTATTGCTCCAAAATCAATCGAGTGAAGGCGAGCAATCACGCGATTGAGCTCGTCCCAGATCGCGCCGCGCTCGGCCTTCGACATCCCCGGAAGCGACTGGTCCCAGAGCACGCGGCCCTCGACGAAATCCATGACGTAGAACGCCGTCCCGATGACAGACTCGTCCTCGCACAGGACGTGCGGCCGCGCCACTGGAAACCCGGTCGGATGCAGCGCCTGGATCACGCGGAACTCGCGCTCCACGGCGTGCGCCGAGGGCAGCAGCTTGCCCGGCGGCTTCCGCCGCAGCACGAAGCGGCGACCGTCGGCAGAGTCGATCAGGTAGGTGGGGTTCGACTGCCCGCCTTTGAATTGCCGTACCCCCACCGGGGAAAGAAAACCTTCTATTTTCGTT
>JBJMWH010000338.1:0-8755 GCA_045810245.1 Burkholderiales bacterium
GCGACCGCCGGGCATGTGAAGTCGGGGCGCCTCAAGGCTTACGGAGTCAGCACGCTGCGCCGCGCCGGCGCGCTGCCCGAGCTGCCATCGCTCGCCGAGGCGACCGGCCTTTCTTACGAGGCCGCCGCGTGGGTCGGCTACGCCGCGCCGCCAGGAACGCCGCGCGAGGTGCTGGCGCGCCTGTCGTCGGAAATCCGCAAGATCATGGCCTCGGACGAGATGAAAGAGCGCTACATCGCCCTGGGCATGGATACCGCGTCGAGCACGCCCGAGGAGATGGCGAGCTTCATGCGGCGGGAGCAGGAACGCTACGGCGAAATCATCAGGAACGCGAATATCAGAGTGGAGTAGTGGGAGAGGAGCAATCGGAGAACACGCCATGAACCGTTTGACGGCATTTTTGATCTCTTTTCTAGCCGCCGGCGCAGCATTCGCGCAGGCGTACCCGAGCCGGCCGGTCAGGGTCGTGGTGCCGTGGCCGCCGGGCCAGGCAACGGACATCGCGGCGCGCGTCGTAGCGCAGAAGCTGCAGGAATCGCTCGGCCAGCCCTTCGTCATCGACAACAAACCCGGCGCCGGCGGCTCGATCGGGACCGATATCGTGGCGAAGAGCGCGGGCGACGGCTATACGCTGCTCGCAGCCTCGAGCGGCCCGGTGTCGATCATGCCAAACCTGCAGAAGACGCCGTACGATCCGCTGAAAGATCTCGCGCCGGTGAGCCTGATGTGCGTCAACGCCTATGCGCTCGTCACGCGGCCGGACTTTCCGGCGTCCAACGCGAAGGAGTTCGTCGCGCTGTTGCGGGCGAATCCGGATAAGTTCACCTTCTCGTCCTCCGGAACCGGCGCAACTGCGCACCTCGTCGCCGAGCTGTTCAACTCCATGGCCGGCATCAAGGCGCGCCACGTGCCTTACAAAGGCAGCGCGCCGGCACTCACCGACATCATGAACGGCCAAATCGACTACACGCTCGAGACCATCGCGTCGGTGGCTACGCAGGTGCGCGCCGGAAGGCTGAAGATGCTGGGCGTCTCGTTCGCGCGCGGCAGCGCGGCCTTCCCCGAGGCGCCGCCGCTCGCCGCCGCCGCCGGGCTGCCCGGCTACGACATCGGCGCCTGGATCGGCTACGCCGCAGCGCCGGGCACGCCGCGCGAGGTCGTGGCGCGGCTGTCGGCCGAGGTCCAGAAGGCGATCCAGGCGCCCGATGTGCGCGAGCGTTTCACCACGCTCGGCCTCGAGCCGCGCGCCACGTCGCCCGAGGAGATGGGCGTTTTCCTGAGGAGCGAGCAGGCACGCTACGCCGACATCATCAAGGGCGCCAACATCAAGGTGGAGTAGCCGCGCTTGGAGATCCGCAGGATCGCGGGCGCGCTCGGGGCCGAGCTCCTCGGCGTCGACCTGTCGCGGGAGTTTCCAGTCGGCGAAATTCGTAAAGCGTTTCTCGAGCATCAGGTCGTCTTCTTTCGCGACCAGAAGCTCGACCCGGGCCAGTTCATGGCGTTCGCCCGCCGCATGGGCAAGCCGATCGAATATCCTTTCGTCAAGGGCATCGACGGCTTTCCCGAAGTGATCGAGGTGAAGAAGCTCGAGCACGAACGCTACAACTTCGGCGGCATCTGGCATTCGGACACGACGTATCTCGAAGAGCCGCCGATGGGCTCGATGCTGCTCGCGCGCGAGCTGCCGCCTTACGGCGGCGATACGCTGTTCGCCAACCAGTACCTCGCGTACGAGACGCTGTCCGATGGCATGCGAAGGGTCCTGGATAGCCTCGTCGCGGTCAACTCATCGGCCAACGCCGACGTGTCGCGCACGCGCGAGGACCGGGTCAAGGAGCAGGCGCGCACCACGGAGGAGCTGGTTTCGGAGCATCCCGTGGTGCGCACGCATCCCGAAACCGGACGCAAGGCGCTGTACGTGAACGTCGCCCATACCGTGCGCTTCAAGGGGATGACGAAGGAAGAGAGCGCGCCGCTGCTGGGCTTTCTGTTCCAGCACCAGGTCAAGCCCGAATTCACCTGCCGCTTCCAGTGGCGCGTAGGCTCGCTCGCGTTCTGGGATAACCGATGCGTGCAGCACAATCCCGTGAACGACTATCACGGCCACCGGCGGGTGATGCATCGCATCACGCTCGCCGGCGACCGGCCGAAATAAGAAATCAGGCTTTCAGCAGTTCCTGCTTGAACGGAAGGTCGCGCAGGCGCTTGCCGGTGAGCTTGAAGACGGCGTTCGCGACGGCCGGCGCGACGGGCGGCAGGCCGCACTCGCCGATGCCGCCGGGCTTGTTGTCGGTGACGATGACCTTGGTCGTGACCTTCGGCACCTCATTCATGCGAAGCACCGGGTAGTCGTGGAAGTTCGACTGCTGGGGCATGCCGTCCTTATAGAGGAGGCGCTCGCGCAGTGCGCTCACGCCCCACACCGCCGCCGACTCGATCTGCGCGCGCACGTTGGCCGGCTGCAGCGCGACGCCGGTATCGACCGCGCTCCAGAGCTCGTGCACGTTGACGTTGCCGCTCTTGCGGTCGACCGATACCTCCGCGACCATCGCGACGTAGGTTTCCCAGATGTCGCTGTAGGCGAGGCCCAGCGCACGGCCCTCGGGACGCTTGCGGTTCCAGTCGGCGAGCGCCATCGCCTCGCGGATGACCGCTTGGCCGCGCGGTTCCTTCTCCAGCAGCTTCATGCGGAATTCGATCGGGTCCTTGCCCGCCGCCTGCGCCACCTCCTCGACGAAGGTCTCGAGCGCGAACTTGGTGTAGCCGCCGCCGACGGAGCGCCACACTGCGACGTCCACGCCGCGCGCCTCCAGCAGCTGCTCGAGCGAGAAGTTGGGATAGTGGTAGGTGGGCTCGTAGGCGCCTTCGCACAGCGGCAGGTCCTTGCCGCCGCTCGCCTGGAACGCCGGCGGCGCGAAGCGCCGGTAAATCGACTCGCCGCAGATGCGGGTGCGCAGGCCGACGAGGTTGCCCTGCGCATCGAGGCCGGCCTCGAGCCGCTGCGCGGTGAGCGGCCGCGGCTTGGTGTACCGGGTGTCGTCCTCCCGGCTCCAGAGGGTCTTGATCGGATAGCCCGGCACCGCCTTGGCGATGAGCGCCGCGTCGAGCGCGTAGTCGTTCTCGGCTCGCCGGCCGAAGCCGCCGCCGAGGAAGGTCACGTTGATCTTGACGTTCTCCGGCTTGAAGCCTGCGCCTTTCACGGCCGCGAGGAATACGCCGAAGGGCGATTGCGTCGGCGCCCAGAACTCGATTGCATCGCCGTCGACGCGCGCGGTGCAGTTCTGCGGCTCCATGGTCGCGTGGGTCACGTTGAGCGAGGTGTACTCGGCGGAAATGCGCTTCGCCGCCTTGTCGATCGCGCCCTGCGCATCGCCGTGGGCCTCGTAGACGGTGCCCTTGTCGTCGAGGTTACGCACCCGCTGTACGTATTCCGGGATGACCTTCTCGGTCGTGTACGAGCGCGCCTTCGATGCCTGGCTCCATTCGACCTTCAGCGCCTGCTTGCCCTTCTGTGCGGCGGGGTAGGTGTCGGCGACCACGGCGACGCCGTACGGAAGCGGGACGATCTGCTTCACGCCCGTGACCTTCTTCGCCTCGGCGTCGTTCACCTGGAGCGGACGCTCGCCGTTCACCGGCGCGCGCAGGACCGCCGCATACATCATGCCCGGCAGCCGGACGTCGATGCCGTAGCGCGCCTGCCCTGAGACCTTGTCGGGGATCTCGACGCGCGGGACGTCCTTGCCGATGAGCCGGAATTGGCTCATCGGCTTCAGCTGTTCGGGCGTGAAGTTCGGCGGGCTTGCCGGCACCTCGGCGAAAGCCGCGATCTCGCCGTAGCTCATGCGCCGGCCGGAGGCCTTGTGCAGCACAACGCTCGGCTCGGTGGAGCACTCGGCCGCCGGCACGCCCCACTTCTTGGCCGCGTTGTCCACCATGATCGCGCGGCCCTGCATGCCAGCGAGCCGCATGATGGTGTAGTAGCCGCGCGTGGTGCGCGATGCGCCGGCGAGCATGGCGCCGCCAAAGAGCGGGTTGCCGAACACCTTCGGGTTGTAGGGCGCCTGCTCGATGCGCACCCGGTTCCAGTCGAGGTCCATCTCCTCGGCGATGAGGAGCGGCATCGCGGTGTATACGCCCTGCCCCATCTCGCACGCCGGCGCATAGACGGTCACGACGTTGTCGGTCCCGACGCGCACCCAGCCGTTCGGCGAAAAAGGCGCGGCTTGCCCGAACGCCTTGCGGACGTTCAAGAGACTTCCAAAACCAACCGCCACGGCCACAGCGCCGGTCGAAAGCAGGAACGCCCGGCGCGAAATTCCCTGGAAAACGATTCCTTCGAATTCGGGTTTCATCGCGCCTCCTAGGCTTTCTGCATTTCGCCCGCCGCGCGCTGGATCGCGGTGACGATCTGGTTGTACGTCCCACACCTGCAGAGGTTGCCCTTCATGTGCTCGACGATCTGCTCGCGCGTGGGCTTGCGGGTCTTCTCGAGCAGCGCAGCGGCGCTCATGATCTGCCCCGACTGGCAGTAGCCGCACTGCGGCACCTGCTCGGCGATCCACGCTTTCTGCAGCGGATGATCGGCGTTGGCCGACAGCCCTTCTATCGTCGTGATTCGCTTTCCTTGAACGGCAGAGATGGGCGTGACGCACGCGCGCGTGGGCTGGCCGTTCACGTGAACCGTGCAGGCGCCGCACTGCGCCATGCCGCAGCCGAACTTGGTGCCGGTGAGGCCGAGCTCGTCGCGCACCACCCACAGAAGCGGGGTGTCCGCGGGCTGCTCCGACCAGGCCTCCTGGCCATTGACGATAAACTTGATCATCGAATCCTCCTCCTCCAGGGGAAGCTAAATCCTACTCCGAAAAAAACGCCGGCACAGCGGGACCGCGACCACCGCGATCGCGAGCGCGCCGAGGGCGCCGGCGATCGGGCGCTCGAAAAACGCGGCTGCGCGGCCGTCGGCCTTGATCATGGAGCTGATGAAGTTTTCCTCGAGCATCGCGCCGAGCACCATGCCGAGGATCGCCGGCGCCACCGGGAAGCCGTTCTCCTCCATCAAGTAGCCGACGACGCCGAAGGCGAGCATCAGCACCACACCAAAGGCAGAATTGTTGATGGCGAACGCGCCGACGATGCAGAACAGCAGGATCACCGGCAGCAGCAGCTCGCGCGGCGCCCGCAGCATCTGCTTCGCGCCCTTGATGGCGGCGACGCCGAGCGGAATCATCAGCAGGTTTGCGAGGATGAAGACGATGAAGATCGCGTAGAGCGCGACCGCGTTGTTCATGAAGATGGTCGGGCCGGGGTTGAGGCCCTTGATGTAGAGCACGCCGATCACGATCGCGGTGATCGAGTCGCCCGGGATGCCGAAAACGAGCGCCGGGATCCACGCCCCGGCGAGCGCGCTGTTGTTGGAGGCGCCGGCCTCGATGATGCCCTCGACGTGGCCGGTGCCGAACTTCTCCCGCTCCTTCGAGAAGCGCTTGGACACGGCGTAAGACATCCATGCGGCGATGTCGGCGCCGGCGCCGGGCAGCGCGCCGATCGCGGTGCCGAGCGTGCTGCCGCGCAGGGTCTGCCACGGGTACTTCTTCATCAGCCCCCACATTCCCTTGAAGACGTTGCCGATGGAGGCCTGCGCCATTTCCCACGGCTTATCGATCGCGGCCACGCCGCGCAGGATCTCCGATACCGCGAACATGCCGATCATGATCGGGATCAGCGTCAGGCCGCCGGCGAGCTCGGCGTTGCCGAAGGTGAAACGCGGGTAGCCCGCCGGGTTGTCGAGACCCACGGCGGAGACGAGCAGTCCGAGGAGCAGCGACACTACGCCTTTCAGCGGGTTGCCCGTCGAGAGGAACACCGCGCTGGAGAGGCCGAGGATGACCAGCCAGAAATATTCAAACGAGGAAAACTTGAGCGCCACCTCGGCGAGCGCTGGCGCCGCAATGATCAGCACCGCGGTGCCAAAGAGGCCGCCGATTACCGAGAAGACGAGGCCGGCGCCGAGCGCGAGCTCGCCCTGGCCTTTCTTCGTCATCGCGTAGGCCTCGTCGGTATAGGCGGCGGAGGCGGGTGTGCCCGGCATGCGCAGGAAACAGCTCGGGATGTCGCCCGCGAAAATCGCCATCGCCGTCGCGGTGACGATCGAGGCGATCGCCGGCACCGGCGGCATGAAAAAGGTCACTGGCACGAGGAGCGCCGTCGCCATCGTCGCGGTCAGGCCCGGCACCGCGCCGACGAAAAGGCCGAACATCGCCGAGCCCAGGATCACCCACAGGACGTAGGGGTCGAACACCTGCGCCAGCGCCTGGGAAAGGACGGCGGCTGTCACCTCTGACAGGCTTTCATCTCAAAAAGCAAAGCGTTCGAAAATTCCCCACGGCAGGGGAATGCGCAGCAGCTTGTAGAACGAGAGGTGGATAACCACGCTCGCGATGACCGCGACCGGCAGCGTGACGCGCCACGAGGCGCCGAGCACGCGCATCCAGACGACCTGGATGAGGAAGGCGGTGAGATAGAAGCCGAGCGTGTCCGCAGCGAGGACGTAGAACAGCAGCCCGGCGATCACCGACACGACGCCGGTTACCGCCCGCGGACTGCGCATCCAGTCGGGTAATTCGACGAACGGCGCGCGATGCCGCACCGTTTGCACGGCAAGCAGCGCACCACAGACGATCAGCCCGACGGCGATCAGCCCGGGAAACCAGGCCGGGCCGAATTTCTGGCCCGGCATGGCCGGGTAGTCCTGGATGTGCCAGAGAACGACGCCGCCGAGCGCGGCGAGCGCGGCGCCGCTCAGCGCGTCGTGCAGCCTTATTTTGCCAACCCCACTGCTTTCAGCGCCGCGCCGAGGCTCGCATCGGAGGCGGCCATGAATTTCTCCGTGCCCGCCGGATCGGCCCAGACCACGCCGAAGCCGCGGCTCGCCATGAATTCCTTGTACTCCTTCGAGTCGTAGACCTTCTTCAGCGCGCTCACCAGCGTCTTCTGCGCGTCGGCCGGAATGCCCTTGGGCGCGGCGATCACGCGCCACGCGGCGATCGCCCAGTCGCTGCCGAGCTCCTTCTTGAGCGTCGGCACATGGGGATAGAGCGTCGGCGGGTTCGCGTCCATGATGGCGAGGGCGCGCGCCTTGCCGGCGTCGATCATCGAGCGCGCCTCGGGAATCGAGCACGGCACCACGTCCACGCCGCCGGCCACCATGTCCTGCATGCCGGGCGCGGCTCCGTTCGACGGCACCCAGGGCAGCGCATTCGGATCGATGCCTTGCTGCTTCAGCAGGCCCGCGATGGCGAGGTGCCAGATGCCGCCCTGGCCGGTGCCGGAGGCCTTCATCTTGCCGGGGTTCGCCTTGATGGCCGCGAGCAAGTCCTTCACCGATTTGTACGGAGAGTCGCTGCGCACGTTGATGGCGGCGGGGTCGGCGTTCACCAGACCGATCGGCGTGTAGTCCGTGTACTTGAGCTGCGTCAGGCCGACGTGATGCATCATCGTGATCTCGACCGTGATCAGGCCGATGGTGTAGCCGTCGGGCGCCGCCCTGGCGATCGCATCGTGGCCGACCACGCCCGAGCCGCCGGTGCGGTTGACGACGTTGAACGGCTGCTTGAGGTCTTTCTCCAGCAGCGTCGCGATGATGCGCGCGGTGGCGTCGGTTCCGCCGCCCGCGCCCCAGGGCACGATGAGCTGCACCGGGCGCTGCGGGTACTGCGCGTGGACCAGCGTCGCCGCCAGCGCGAGCGCTGCTGCAGAAAGCAATCTCCTCATACGTTCCTCCGCTATTGTCAGACAACCATTCTAACCATGGGCGCGGAGTAAAATCGGCGGTCTTTGGAGGCATTCATGAACGCACCCGCCCAGGCTGGTCTCGCTGCACTCTCCCTCAAGGATCCGAAGCTCTTTCGAGAGCAGTGCTACATCGGGGGCGAATGGGTGGGCGATGCCAACACCATCCCGGTGCGCAACCCCGCCACCCAAAGCGTGCTCGGCACGGTGCCGAAGATGGGGGCCGCGGAGGCGCGGCGCGCCATCGACGCCGCCGAGCGCGCCTGGCCGGCATGGCGCGCGAAGACCGGCAAGGAGCGCTCGGGCGTCCTGCGCAAGTGGTTCGAGCTGATGATGGCGAACCAGGAGGACCTCGCGCAGATCCTCACCGCGGAGCAGGGCAAGCCGCTCGCCGAGGCGCGCGGCGAGATTGCTTACGGCGCCTCGTTCATCGAATGGTTCGCCGAGGAAGCGAAGCGCGTCTACGGCGACACCATCCCTTCGCCCTGGGCCGACAAGCGCATCGTCGTCATCAAGCAGCCGATCGGAGTCGCGGCGCTGATCACGCCGTGGAATTTCCCGAACGCGATGATCACGCGCAAGGCCGGGCCGGCGCTCGCCTCGGGCTGCCCGGTGGTGATCAAGCCGGCGGGCCAGACGCCCTTCTCGGCGCTCGCGATGGCGGAGCTCGGCGAGCGCGCCGGCATCCCGAAGGGCGTGCTCAGCGTCATCACCGGCGACTCGAAGGCGATCGGCGCCGAGCTCTGCGCCAACCCGAAGGTACGCAAGCTCTCCTTCACCGGCTCGACCGAGACCGGGCGCATCCTCATGCGCCAGTCGGCCGACACCATCAAGAAGCTCTCGCTCGAGCTCGGCGGCAACGCGCCTTTCATCGTGTTCGACGACGCCGACCTCGATGCCGCGGTCGAGGGCGCGCTCGCCTCGAAATACCGCAACGCAGGCCAGACCTGCGTGTGTGCGAACCGCC
>JBJMWH010000339.1:0-17050 GCA_045810245.1 Burkholderiales bacterium
TCATCGACGACGAACCTGCGCTGCGCCAACTCCTCACCGCCTCCCTCGCTCGCGCCGGACACGCGGTGGACGAGGCCGGCAGCGCCGCCGAAGCCGCCGCCAGGCTCGCCCGCGGCGACGTCGACCTCGCGCTTTGCGACATCAAGCTCGGCGACGGCAACGGCGTCGATCTGCTGCGCAACAGCCGCGCCGCAGGAATCGACACTGCGTTCCTGATGATTACCGCGTTCGCCTCGGTGGAGACCGCGGTCGAGGCTTTGCGCGCAGGAGCGTTCGACTATCTGATGAAGCCGGTGCGCAACGAAGAGCTGATGCACCAGGTAGCACAGATCGAGTCGGTGCGCGGCCTGCGCGCCGAGAACCGCGCGCTGCGCCGCGTGGTCGGCGCCGCCGACTCGCGCATGTACCGCTTCAGCTCGCCCGCGATGGCCGACGTCGAGCGCCTCGCCGGCAAGGTCGCGCCCACCGACAGCACCGTCCTCATCACCGGCGAGAGCGGCACCGGCAAGGGCGTGATCGCGCGCTGGATCCACGAGAGCTCGAGCCGCGCGAAAGGCGCCTTCCTGCCGGTGAACTGCAGCGCGATTCCCGAGCAGCTCCTCGAGAGCGAGTTCTTCGGCCATACCAAGGGCGCTTTCACCGGCGCCGACCGTGCGCGCCGCGGGCTCTTCGTCGAGGCCGACCGCGGCACGATCTTCCTCGACGAGATCGGCGAGCTGCCGCCGCACATGCAGACCAAGCTTCTCTCCGTGATCGAGGAAAAGATGGTGCGCGCCATCGGCAGCGACCAGCCGCGGCGCGTCGACACGCGCGTGATCGCCGCCACCAACCGCGACCTTCCCGAGATGGTGAAGCAGGGAAAGTTCCGCGACGACCTGTACTTCCGCCTCGCGATGTTCCACATCCACCTGCCGCCGCTGCGCGAGCGGCGCGCGGACCTGGCGGGGTTCATCCGCCACACCCTCGCCGCGATGGCAAGGAGCGGCGGCAAGCCCGGCCTCGAGCTCGATGCCGCGGCGGAGCAGGCGCTGGTCGGCGCCGAGTGGCCGGGCAACGTGCGCGAGCTCGAGAACGTGCTTAACCGCGCCTGCATCCTCGCCGACGGGGGGCGCATCACCCTCGCCGATCTTCCGGCCGACATCACGCGCATCGTCCCGGGCCCGCTCGCCGCCGACGCGGCGCGCGACGCCGAAGGCTCGCTGCGCCAGCAGCTGCGCGCGCTCGAGGCTCGGCTCATCGCGCGCGCGCTGCAGCAGGCGAACGACGATCGGCGTGTTGCCGCCGAGCGCCTCGGCATTGGCCTATCGAGCCTCTACCGCAAGCTGGACGAATTCGAGCGCCTGGGGGTTGCGTGAACCGGATTGGTCTTTTTTCGCTTGTGTTCTTATTTGTAATTGAAACCAATCTGCTGGCCGCGCCGCAGGACGACTACAGCGCCGGACGCAAGGCTTACCTCGCCGGGGACGTCGTGTCGGCCATGACGCCGCTCAAGCGCGCGGCCGACGCCGGCTACGCGCCGGCGCAGAGCCTCTATGGCTACATCCTCGACAAGGCCGAGTACAACGAAGAGGCCGCGCAGTACTTCCGGCGCGCCGCCGACCAAGGCGACGCGGACGGCCAGTACGGCCTGGGCATCCTGTATGCCTCCGGAGAAGGGGTCGCAACCGACCCGGCCGCCGCACGCGACTGGCTCGAGCGCGCCGGCAACCAGAACCATGGCCTCGCCGTCGTAGCGCTTTCGCAGGCGTTCCTTGGCGGCCGTCTCGGCTTCAAGACGGATCCGGCCGACACGGCGGGCTTCGGCTGGGTGCGCAAGGCGGGCGCGCTCGACTCGATTCCGGCGCTCACCTACCTCGCGCAGGGCTATCGCACGGGCGCCTTCGGCGCGGCGGATCTGAAGGAGGCCGAGCGGCTCGAAGCGCGCCTGCGCGAGCTCAGCCCCGACGACCGCAAGAAGAACAGGAAGCTCAAGTGATGCGCCTCGACCAGGCGAGCGCGTCCGTCGCGCTGGTTCTCGCGCTCGCCGCGCCGGCCGCGCCTGCCGCCGACGTGATGAAGGGCGGGCAGCTCTACCGCATGCACTGCGCAAGCTGCCACGGCGCCTCCGGCATCAGCATGATGCCGAACGCGCCGAGCTTCGCACGCGGCGAGCGCATGATGCAGCCCGACCCCATGCTGCTCGGCTCGATCCGCAAGGGCCGCGGCGCCATGCCCGGGTTCTTCGGCGTGCTGAGCGACCGCGACACGCTCGACGTGATCGCCTACCTGCGCAGCATGCGATGAAGCTGCTTTTTATTGCGGTCGCGCTTCTTCCAGGGACGCTTTTTGGCGCAGGCAACCCGCGGGTCATCGAAACCTTCCAGGTCGGCCCCACGGTCTACGTGCGCGCGCTGGCCGTCGAGCCGGCCCGGGGGACGCTGTGGGTAGGCACCTCGGCCGGCCTGAACGAGGTCGACCTGGCGAGCGGGAAGCTGCGCTCGGCCTTGACGCGCCGTGAAGGGCTTGCGAGCGAGCAGGTGTTCGCGCTCGCGGTCGACTCGCAGGGCTACAAATGGATCGGCACCAGCGCCGGCGGCGCCTCGCGATACCGTGATGGTTCCTTCAAGACGTACTTCCCGATGCACGGCCTGGCCGACTACCGTGTCTTCTCGCTCGCCCAGGACGCGCGCGGCGCGGTGTGGATGGGCACGCTCGCCGGCGCGAGCCGCCTCGACCGTGCGACGGGCAAGTTTTCGACCTATGCGAAGGAGCTGGTGAACGAGTGGGTCTACGGCATCGCCGTGGACGCCAAGGGGCAGGTGTGGTTCGCCACCGAGGGCGGGGTCTCGATGTTCGACGGCAAGAGCTGGCGCGCCTGGACTCAGGCCGACGGCCTGGGCCTCGCGCGGGCCGAGCGCGGCAACTACATTCTCTCGGTGCACGCCGCGAAAGACGGCTCGATCTGGGCCGGCACCTGGGGCGGCGGGGCGGCGCGCTTCCAAGGCGGCCGCTGGTCGAGCCTCACCGCGAAGGACGGGCTCGCCGGCAATATCGTCTACAGCATGGCGCAGGAAGCCGACGGCACGCTGTGGTTCGGCACCGACGGCGGCCTTTCCTCGTATGACGGCAACAAGTTCGCGAACCTCGGGCCGCGCGAAGGCTTGCCCGGGCCGCACGTGTTCGCGCTCGCGGCGGCGCCGAAGGGCGAAATCTGGGCAGGCGGGCGCGGCGCCGTGGCGCGCGTCGCCCGCCGATAGGAAATGCGATGAAGACGAAATGCTGGCTTTTCGCGGTTGTCTTGTTTTTCTCAGGTTCAATATCGGTCAAGGCGCAACATCCGACGCCGCATGCCCAGCCCCGCGAAGGCAAGGTCGCGGTGGATCTCTCCAAGCCGTTCACGCACTTCCGCGTCGGCAATCGCAACGTGAAGTCGATCTACAGCGAGGGCGCCGTAGTCTGGGTCGGCACTTCGGGCGGGGTGGTGCGCTACGACACCAAGACCGAGGCCTACAAGCTCTACGACAACAAGAACGGCCTGCTCTCCAACGGCGTGTTCTGGGTGGGCAGGCTCCGCGGCCGCATCACCGTGGGCACCTACGGCGGCGGGCTCTCGATCCTCGACGAGAAGAACGAGACCTGGGAGACGTTCAACGTGCCCGACGGCCTCGGGGACGCCTTCGTCTACGAGGTGATGGAGACGCGCGGCGGCGATGTGTGGATCGCCACCTGGTCGGGCGCCAACCGCATCCGCGGCGGCGAGCTGCGCGAGCGCGGCAAGTGGGACCTTTACACCGTCGCGAACACCAAGGGCGGCCTGCCGAACGACTGGGTCTATGGCCTCGCCGAGGGCAAGAACGGCGAAATCTGGCTCGCCACCGAAGGCGGCCTCGCGCGCTACCACAAGGGACAATGGGACAACTGGAACCACGCCAAGGGACAAGGCGCGCCTTACGAGAAGGTCAAGAAGGCGATCGCCTACAACTCCGATCCGTCCCAGGTGTCCACGCACCACGCGCGACAGAAGGAGGAGATGGGGCTGCAGAACATCAACGTGGCCTACAACCCCAACTACATCGTCGCGATGGAGGTGGACGCGCAGGGCATCGTCTGGGTCGGCACCTGGGGCGGCGGGCTCGGGCGCTTCGACGGCAAGAAGTGGAAGAACTACACCACCGCCGAAGGCCTGCATGGCAACCACGTCTTCCTGCTCCACATCGACCGGCGCGGCGATCTCTGGGTCGGCACGAACAACGGCCTCGGCCGCATGCTGAACGGGCGCTTCGAGAAGCCCCTGACCACGGCGCAGGGTCTCTTTGCCAACACGGTGTTCTCCATGGCCAACGCCGACGATGGTAGTCTCTGGATCGGCAGCTACGGCGGCGTCACGCGTTTGAAGGGCGCCGGTCGCTGACCCGGAGAGGATGTATCGACACTACCTTAGCTCGCTGCTAGCACCGCATAGCGTCGCGCTGGTGGGTGCCACCGAGCGCCCGGGAGCCCTGGGCAGCATCGTCTATCGCAACCTTGCGGCCGGTGGCCTGCGAGAGCTGCACGCAGTGAATCCGAAATACAAGCAGCTTTTCGACCGACCGGCCTATGCGACACTCGCGAAGCTGCCGCGGCCCGTCGACTTGGCCGTCATCGTGACTCCGTCACGCACGGTACCGCAGATTCTCGAACAGGCGGGTACGGCGGGCATCAAAGCCGCGGTGGTGCTGACGAGCGGGTTCGGCGAGAGCGGCGCCGAAGGCCGTGCATTGCAGAACCAGGCCCTGGAAGCAGCCCGGCGATCCGGCGTGCGCGTGCTCGGTCCGAACTGCCTCGGACTGATGCGGACCGACACAGGGGTGAACGCCACGTTTGCGCGCACGCCCGCACGTCCCGGCCGGCTCGCCCTGGTTTCGCAGTCCGGCGCGATATGCGGTGCAATCCTCGACTGGGCTTACGGCGCCGACATCGGGTTCAGCAGCGTCGTGTCGCTCGGCGGCGCGATCGACGTCGATTTCGGCGAGGTGCTCGATTTTCTAGTCGCCGACGACAAGACCGACGCGATCCTCATGTACATCGAGGGCATCCGCGAGGCGCGGCGCGCGCTTTCCGCTCTACGCGCCGCGGCCCGCGCGAAGCCCGTGGTGGCGCTGAAGGTCGGGCGCTACGCGACGGGCTCGCACGCGGCTTCGAGCCACACCGGCGCGCTGGTCGGCAGCGACGCCGTGTTCGACGCCGCACTGCGGCGCAGCGGCACCGTGCGCGTGAAAACCTATACGCAGCTCTTCGCGGCCGCCCGGGCTCTGGCCAGCAACCGTCTGCCGCAAGGCGAGCGCCTGGCGATCGTCACGAACGGCGGCGGGCCCGGCGTGGTCGCGGCCGACAGCGCGGCGGAGAACGGGGTGCCGCTGGCCCAGTTTTCACAGGAAACGCTTTCCCGCCTAGACCGCAAGCTGCCGCCGCAGTGGTCCCACGGCAATCCGATCGACCTGATCGGCGACGCGCCGCCCGAGCGCTTTGCCGAGGCGACCGCCGCGGCGCTGGCCGACCCGGGCGTGGACGCGGTGCTCGCCATGTACTCGCCTGTAGCCGTCACGGAACCTGCCGACGCCGCGCGCGCGGTGGTGGAAGCCGCGAAGGGGAGCCGCAAGCCGGTATTCGCAGCCTGGCTCGGAAGCATCAATCCGAACGAGACGCGCGCCTACCTCGAGTCGCAAGGCATTCCCAACTTCTATACGCCCGAGAACGCGGTCGAGGCGTTCTCCTTTCTATGCGCCTATCGTCGAAATCACGCGCAGCTGCTCCAGGTTCCGGCCGCGCTGGAGCGCAAAGCGGAAGAGCCGCAGCCGGATTTCGCCACGGTCAAGGCGATTCACGGACGCGCTGCAGATGAGGGGCGCGCCCTGCTCACCCCGACCGAGGCGAGGGACCTGCTGAGCGCGTTCGGCCTGCCGGTGCCGCGCTCGGTGCTCGCTCGCACGCGCGAAACCGCAATCGCGGCAGCGCGTGAAATCGGCTTCCCTGCCGTGCTGAAGATCCACTCGGTCGACATCTCGCACAAGTCCGACGTCGGCGGCGTACGTCTGAATCTGCAGAACGCCGACATGGTCGCGAGCGCTTTCGATGACATCCTGCGCCATGCGAGCGCCTTGCGCCCCAAGGCGCGCATCGAAGGCGTGCTGGTGCAACCGATGCTGCGGTTTCCGCACGCGCGGGAAGTCCTGATCGGAATCGCTACCGACACGGTGTTCGGCCCGGTGATCTCGTTCGGGGCTGGCGGCGTCGCGGTCGAGGCAGTTCGCGACACCGCGCTCGCGCTGCCGCCGCTCAACGCCATGCTGGCGCGCGATCTGATGGAGCGCACCCGCGTGTACCGCTTGCTCGCCGGCTACCGCGACGTTCCGCCCGCGGATCTCGACGCCCTTGCCGCCATCCTGGAGGGCGTTTCGCGCATCATCTGCGCCCTGCCGTGGGTCAAGGAAATGGACCTGAACCCGGTGCTCGCTCATGCCGCCGGAGCCGTGGTTGCCGATGCGCGCGTGCTGATCGATCCGACGCTGCGCGAACCCCCGCCGCGCTACGGCCACATGGCCATCCATCCTTATCCGGCGGAGCTCGAAGGCGAGATCGTGCTGCGCGATGGCTCGCGTCTGCCGGTGCGTCCGATCCGTCCGGACGACGTCGGCCAGGAGCAGCGCTTCTTCGAAGCGCTGTCCGAGCGCTCCCGGTACCAGCGCTTCATGCAATACCTGCGGCAGCTCCCGCCGCAGATGCTCGCGCGCTTCACCCAGCTGGACTACGACCGCGAGCTCGCCCTCGTCGCGCTGGACAATCGCGCTGAATTCGTAGCGGTCGGCCGCTATGGACCCAATCCGGACGGCGTGAGCGCCGAATTTGCGCTCACCGTGGCTGATGCGTGGCAAGGCAAGGGCCTCGGTCAGGCACTGCTCCAGCGCTTGTGCGAGGCGGCGCGCCACGCCGGCTACCAGGCGCTCTACGGCACCATCCTCAGCGCCAACCGCGAGATGCTGGAGCTCGCCTCGCACTTCGGGTTTGAAGAGCAATCGCGGCTCGGGGGCGAGGTCACCGTGGTGAAACGGCTGTAACGTCGCTTTTTCATTCCGCCCCGCTGGCCATCTCGAGCCAGTCGAGCTCTTCTTCCATGCGGTGGAAGGCATCGTCGCCGATGGCTTCGCTGGAGCGCATCGCGAGCACGGCCTGGCGAGCCGCGTGGAGCGCCCTGCCGCGTATTTCGCTGTGCGAGGCGCGCCAGGCGGCGCCCGCGCCGTTGCCGTCCTGGACCGTCAGGCTGGCCTTCAGCTCCTTGCGCAAGAGCTCCGCGACCGTCGATTGGTCATCGGCAAAGCTCTCGAGCGCGGCGCGCAAGGCCCGTTCGCGAGCCGCAGCCACCTCGTCGCCCACCGGGTCTCCGTCTCGCAGGTGGAAGGCGCGCATGAGCGGTTTGAGCGTCAATCCCTGGATCACCAGCGTGCCGAGCACCACCGAGAAGGCGGTCAGCACGATGAGGTCGCGGTAAGGGAAGCCGTCGGGGAGCGCCAGCGCGGCCGCGAGGGTGACGATGCCCCGCATGCCGGCCCACGAAATCACCAGTCCGCTGCCGACGGTCGGGCGCAGCATCGGCCGCGGCGGATGAAAGCCGCGCTCGCGGTGCCGCCACCTGACCAGCGAGTTGAAAGACATCTGCCACGCGAAACGCACGACGATGACGGTCGCGAGCACCACGCCGGCCACCGCGAAGTACGGCGCGCGCTGCGACGCTTCCAGGCTTGCCAGGATCGGCCGGATCTGCAGGCCGACGAAGATAAACGCGAGGATGTTGAGCGCGAAAAGCGCCGTCTCCCACACCGCGTAGGACGGGATGCGCACGCGCGCCGGCGTCAGCTCCGGCCCCCTCCGTGCCAGCGCGACGGCATAACACACGGTCGTAAGCACGCCCGAGAGCCCGATATGCTCGGCCAGGAGCCAGACGGCAAAGGTGCTGACGAATTGCAGGATGATGGCCGTGGGAACGTGCTGCACGCGCGCGATCACCCGGAGCACTGCCCAGCCGAGCGCCGGCCCCACGATCAGGCTGCCGACTACGGCAACCAGAAATGTCGGCGCGACCGTGCCGATTGAGAAGCCGCCGGCGGCGACCGCGCCCACGGCCAGGCGGTAGATGAGCAGCGCGCTGGCGTCGTTCAGGAGACTCTCGCCCTCGAGAATCGTAAGCAGCCGGTGCGGCGGACGCAGCGGGCGCAGCACGGCGGTGGCCGCCACCGCATCAGGCGGAGCGACCACGGCACCGAGCACGATCGCCGCGGCCCACGGCATCGAGGGAACAAGCGCGTGCGCTACGGCCGCGACCGCTGCTGTGGTAAGCCCAACGGCGAACACCACCAGGCCAGTGACCGGCACCCAGTTGTCTCGCAAATCCCGGAGTGACGTGTCGTACGCCGCGTCGAGCAGCACCGGCGCCACAAAGAGTGCGAGCACGAGCTCCGGCGGAAAGCTGATGGAAGGCGCGCCCGGAAGGAAGGCGAGCAGCGCGCCGCCGAGCGCGAGGAACACCGGATACGGCGCTCCGACGCGGCGCGCAAGCGCCGCCAGGACGACGGCGGCGAAGAAGAGAAGTAGAAGCTGTGCCAGTTGCCCGCGTCGCCGCGATGAGCGCGCCGCACTCCTTCCGCAGCGTAGCATGGGGCATCAGGTTCGCGCCCTTGGGAGGATTACAGGTGAGTGAGTCAGACGGCGAACGCGCCGGCGATCAGTCGCGCCAGAGTTTCCTCGCTTCGATGGGCCAGATGTTGCGGCGCCTCCTTGAATTGCATGGCCTCGACGCGGTCGGCATCGCTCGGCATGCGGGTGTGGACCTTGCCGCGATCCCCGGGCCGGGCGAGCGCATTGAAGTCGACAAGATCGACGCGATCCTCCGCGTCGCGATCCCGCTCGTCAGTGATGCCGCCTTCGGGCTCCAGGCCGCACGCTGCTGGCACCCCTCGGAACTGGGCGTCCTCGGATATGCCTGGCTGTCGAGCTCGACGCTCCGCACCGGGCTCGAACGGGCGGTGCGCTACTCGCGCCTGGTAGGCGAGCGCGGCATTACCGAGATCGAGGACACCCGGCAGGGACTCAAGGTTCGTTTCTGGGCGAAGCGCGGCAATCCGGCCACCGTGCCGGTGGCGGCGGTCTTCGTCGACATCGTGATGGCGCTTCTGTTCGATCTGTGTCGCATGAATGCGGGGGCGGCTCTGCGACCGGTTGCCGCGACCCTGCGTCGCGGGAATCCCGACCCCGCCGGCGCCTACGAGCGCTTTTTCGGATGCCCGGTCCGGTTCGGCGTCGAGGAGAACGCCTTCGTGCTTTCAGCCAAAGACGCGGACCGGCCGTTGTCGTCGGCCAACCGGCAACTCGCGGCCGCGTTCGACAAGATGCTCACCGAGGAGCTGGCGCGGCTCGACAAGTCCGACGTCGTCTCGCGGTGCCGTGCATCAGTGCTCGATCACCTGTCCTCGGGCGAAGGCACCGCGGAGGATACGGCGAAGCAGCTCCATATGAGCCCGCGCACGTTGCAGCGCAAGCTCGCCGAAGCGAAAACCACCTATCTGCAGCTCGTCGACAACACGCGCAAAGATCTCGCCCTGCGCTACATCGAAGACCCGCGCCGTTCGATCACAGACATCACCTTCTCGCTTGGGTTTTCCCAGCCGAGCGCGTTCACTCGCGCGTTCAAGCGCTGGACCGGGCTCAGTCCAAGCGACTATCGGACAAGCTCGCCCAGCGCCGCCTAGCTCGAAGCGGTCCCCGAGGATGGCGCGCCAGGGCTAGTGCCTGACGCTGCCGGTCAAGTTCATTCTTTCCGACCCGGCGATAGTTCGTCCCACAACCCATCCTTGAGGAAATCCGAATGGAATACGGGCTGTTCAGCCTCTCCGACAGCGAGCCGGTCGACGCGTTCGAAGCGCACGTCCTGGCCCTTGCCTACGATGCGGCCTGGCGCGCATTGCATCGATGCGAACCCGCCGGCAAGCACGTGATCGAAAATCTCGACCTCGCGATCGAGTTTGGCCCTCGCATTACCCACTGAAGCGACGCCGCGCGTCATGAAGTTCAACGTACGGCACATGGGCGCAGAGCAGGACGTCGAGCTGAGCTGGCTCTCGGATATCACCAACGCCGCCGAGCTGCTGCGCATCGCCACTCTGCACGTCGGCGAGTCGATCACCCTGCAGCGCAGCAGCGCCCGGCTGCGCGCGGGCGAACCCGTCCACGTCAGGCGGGTAGCGTGACGCCATGCTAGCGATTGGCATCATGCTTCCCACAACTTTTCATCTCATAGAAAAAGGGAATAGACCATGAATCACGACTTTGCCATTCAAGTTCTGCCTGCCGTGAAGTGGATATGGGATCCTTCTTTTCACTACACGCCGAGCTATGCCACCGATTTGCGCAAGACCTTCGAACGGATCCGCCATCAGATCCAGTCCCCGGATTGCGTCGGCCCCGCCTTCGTTGAGAGCGATCAGAAGTTCAGGCCGATCATCGGCCCGATTGCGGCCGCGCCGTCGCCGAGCGCCGCGAGCACCAGCAGACCGACGATCCAGAAGGCTGGATACTCCCAGCCGCCGTCCTTGTTGGAAAACAGCCACCCGTTCTTGCCGTGAACCAGCACGATCGTGCCGAGCATCAGCGGCACCAGCGCAAGCGCCACCCAGCGCGTACCGATGCCGAAGAGCAGCAGCAGGCCGCCGCCGATCTCGGCCGCGATCGTGAAGTACGCGAGGACACCCGGCACCCCGAGCGATGCGAAGTACTTGACCGTGCCGGGAATCGTGAAAACCCGGACCTTGAGCCAGGCGTGCGCAAAGAACATCGCCGCCAGCGCAAGACGCAGCAGCAGCGCCGCGACATCCACCAGCTCGGGATTTCTCATGTTCGGGTCTCCGTTCGATTCATCTCATCATGTGTCATCCAGGTGACGCATGTCCAGAGGCGCGACCGTTTCTTGCTGCGATGCGGTCTCCAACCTAGGAGACCAACTCCATGAAAGCCGTCGTTTTCCACGGTGTTGGCGATATCCGACTCGAGGACGTCGCCGAGCCGCGGATCCAGAAGCCCACCGATGCGATCGTGCGGATCACCGCCAGCGCGATTTGCGGCACCGATCTGCACATGATCCGCGGCACGATGACCGGCATGAAGCCCGGGACGATACTCGGCCATGAAGCGGTCGGGATCGTCGAGGAGCTCGGCAAGGACGTACGCAATTTGAAAAAGGGCGACCGCGTTGTCGTTCCTTCAACCATCGCGTGCGGCTACTGCTCCTATTGCCGCGCCGGGTATCACTCGCAGTGCGACCATGCCAATCCGAACGGCCCCACCTCGGGTGCGGCCTTTTTCGGCGGACCAGAGGACAGCGGACCGTTCGACGGGCTGCAGGCCGAATATGCCCGTGTGCCTTTCGCCAACGTCGGGCTGGTCAAGCTTCCCGACAACGTCGACGACGACCGCGCGATCCTGCTCTCGGATATTTTCCCGACCGGGTGGTTCGGCGCGAAGCTCGCCGAGGTCCGCAACGGCGACACGGTAGCGGTTTTCGGCTGCGGGCCCGTCGGCCAGTTCGCGATCGCAAGTGCAAAGCTCCTCGGCGCAGGCCGGGTATTCGCCATCGACCGCGTGCCCTCGCGCCTTGAGATGGCGCGCGAACAAGGTGCGGAAGCCATCGACTTCGAGCGCGAAGATCCGATCGAGACGCTGCTGCGCCTGACCGGCGGAATCGGAGTGGACCGCGCCATCGATGCCGTGGGCGTCGACGCCGTTGCGCCGCACAAGGGGCCGGCGGCCAAGGAGGCGAAGAAGCAAAAGGCGCAGTTCGAGCAGGAAGTGAAGGCCGTCGCACCGAAGCAGAAGCCGGACGGCGATCTATGGGTACCGGGCGACGCGCCCTCGCAGGTCGTGGAATGGGCGGTGAAGGGCCTCGCCAAGGCGGGCACGCTGTCGATCATCGGCGTCTACCCGGAATCGGGACGTTTCTTTCCGCTCGGTGCGGCGATGGGGAAGAACCTCACCGTGAAGATGGGGGACTGCAACCATCGAGCGTATCTGCCGCATCTAGTCGATCTGGTCGCCACGGGCGTCTTCGATCCGGCAACGGTGCTGACCCAGGTCGAACCGCTGACCGAGGTGATCGAGGCCTACAAGGCCTTCGATCGCCGCGAGGCGGGCTGGGTGAAGGTGAAGCTCGAGCCGGGTCGCGAAGAGCGCAAGGCGGCGTAATGGCGAAGCCGACGGTCAGCGACTTCCTTGTCAAGCGTCTCGGCGCGTGGGGCGTGCGCCGCGTGTACGGCTATCCCGGAGATGGGATCGACGGCGTCATGGGCGCGCTTTCCCGGGCGACCGGTCGGATCGAGTTCATTCAGTCGCGCCACGAGGAGATGGCGGCCTTCATGGCCTGCGGTCAGGCAAAGTACACCGGAGAAGTCGGGGTCTGCATTACCACTTCCGGGCCCGGGGCGATTCACGCGCTCAACGGCCTGTACGACGCGAAGCTCGATCACCAGCCCGTCGTCGCGATCGTGGGGCAGACCGCGCGCGCCGCGCAGGGCGGCCATTATCAGCAGGAAGTCGACCTGGTCGCGCTCTTCAAGGACGTCGCGTGCGACTTCGTCGAGACGGTGACCGTGCCGATCCAGCTTCGGCATGTGATCGATCGTGCGTTTCGGATCGCGCTCTCGCAGCGCGCGCCGACCTGCATCATCCTGCCGGCCGACGTGCAGGAGCTCGCGTACGAGGCGCCGCCGCACGAGCACGGCACGGTGCATTCAGCCGTCGGCTGGGAGCGCCCTCGCGTGGCGCCGAGCGAAGCGCAGCTTCGACGCGCGGCCGATATCCTGAACGCCGGCCGGAAGGTGGCCATCCTCGCAGGCGCGGGCGCCTTGCGCGCCGGCCCCGAGTTGCTGGAGGTCGCCGAGCGCCTGGGCGCTGGAATCGCGAAGGCGCTGCTTGGAAAGGCCGTCGTACCCGATACGCTGCCGTACGTCACCGGCGGCATCGGCATCCTCGGCACCAAGCCGACCTACGACATGATGATGCAGTGCGACACACTCCTCATGGTGGGCTCGGGCTTTCCCTACGCCGAGTTTCTTCCGGAGGAAGGCCAGGCGCGCGGGGTACAGATCGACATCGACGGGCGCATGCTCGGCTTGCGCTATCCGATGGAGGCCAATCTGATCGGCGACAGCGCCGAAACGCTCCGGCTCCTCGCGCCGCTGCTCGAGCACAAGAAGGAGCGGTCGTGGCGCGAAGCGATCGAGAAGAATGTCGCGAAGTGGTGGGACACGCTGGGCCAGCGCGCGGACGAAGCCCGCAAGCCCCTCAATCCGCAGCGCGTATTCGCCGAGCTTTCGCCGCGCGTACCCGACAACGCCGTGCTTGCCTGCGACACCGGCACCTCGGTCCACTGGCTCTCGCGCCACGTAAAAATGCGCGACGGCATGCTGTTCGCGCACTCCGGAAACCTCGCCTCCATGGGCGCGGCGATGCCGTATGCCATCGCCGCGAAATTCGCCCTCCCCGGCCGTCCGGTGCTCGCGTTCGTAGGCGACGGCGCGATGCAGATGAACGGGCTGAACGAGCTCATCACGCTCGCGCGCTACTGGAAGCGCTGGGCCGATCCGCGCTTCGTGGTGCTGGTGCTGAATAATCGGGATTTGAACATGGTGAGCTGGGAGCAGCGCGTGCTGTCCGGTTCGCCCAAGTTCTCCGACTCGCAGGACCTTCCCGCGTTCTCCTACGCGACTTATGCGGAACAGCTCGGCCTGAAGGGCATAACCCTTTCGGAGCCCGAAGGCGTGGCCGAGGTCTGGGATGAAGCGCTCGCCTGCGATCGTCCGGTGCTCGTCGACGCGATCGTCGACCCGAACGTGCCGCCCCTGCCGCCCCATGTGACCCTCAAGCAGGCGCGCAACTATCTGAGCGCGGTTCTCAAGGGGGACCCCGACGCGCTCAAAATCGTACGCGCGTCGGCGCGGGAAATCTTCGCGTGAAAAAGGCGAGCCTGAGATTCGGCAACCCGCTGCCGCGCGGGCGCAAATAAGCGAGCGCCGGAGCGTCAGCGCATCTTGGAGCGCCCCTGCTCGGCGCGTGCTGCGCCGATCGCTGTCTTGACGTGCTTGCGCTCCTCGGGCGGGGGCAGAACCGCCTTCAGGCCGAGGGCGTCCATCCAGAGCTCGCGCGTCCAGCCTCGGGAATGGTAGAAGTGCTCGTCCTCCTGGTCTTCGATCTCGGCATAGGCGTCCTTCAGCGCCTTGCCTTCGGCGCCTGAGAGCTTCTTCGCCGCCTCTCCGATCAGTTCCCAGTCGAGGTGATCCTTGAGCTCCGCGATGGTCACGCATTCGCACGCGACGATCTCGGCCTTGGCCGGATCGCCCGCCTTGGACGCCGCCTCCATCGCGGCGACGAGGGATTGGCCCAGGTCGCGCACGATCTTGCGCCCGGGACTTTCCTCCTCCGGGTCGAGCTGCATCTGGGCGAACACGTCCATCAGCACCTGGACGTGGTGCTCGGTCTCCTGGTGATACTTTTCGAATTCTTCCTTCAGGTCCTCGTTCTGAACGCACTTCAGCGCCGCCTCGTAAACCTTGACTCCGCCGCGCTCATGCTCGAGCGATTGCAGCAACAGCTCCTTCAGTTCCTTGGTTTCCATCGTTCCTCCGGGATTCATACGCCGGGAGCCGAGCAATTTCCGTTCCGCCGCGGCACGTTGTTTGCTGAGCACCGTTTCTCTATCTCCTGTTTCGAGGTGTCGCATGGCGGGCAAATCGGTCAAGCACAAGGCGCAGTACCGCGCGCTCAAGCGCAAAGGCATGTCGAAGGCACGCGCCGCGCGTATCTCCAATGCGGGCAAGAAGGCAAGCCGCAAGGGCGGCCGGAAGGCGTCGCGCAAGAAAAAGCGCGCCTAGTCGGTTCGATGCCGACAGAGTCCCGCGATTTGTTAAGCGCTCGGGCCTACGGACTCGCCGGAGACGGCGAGACGAACGATCAGCCGGCTTTGGCCGCGCTCGTCGACGAGCTCGGAGCCGCGTGCGCGCGCGACGGACGGCCGAGAGTGATCTACTGCCCGCCCGGGGTCTACCGGCTCAGCGGTAAAACCACGGTGTGGCGTAGCGGAGTATCGCTCGTGGGCGCGGGCGAAGGCGCCACCCGCTTCGTGCTGGAAAGCGACGGCAACGCGGTCGCGCTCGCAGGCTTTACCAAGCAAGAGCACGGCGCCAGCCGGCAGAATGCGCTGCGTGACGTGTGTTTCTTCAATTTCGAAATCGACGGCTCGCGGGTGCGGTTGGAGAAATACGACCCGCGCGCCAAGGGTCTCGACCTCCAGTTCATGGAGCGGGCAACGTTCCGCGACCTCTATATCCATGACGTTGCCGCAACCGGGCTCGGCTGCGACTTCCTGCTCGATAGCGTGCTGGAGGGCGTCTACGCCATGCGCTGCGGGCGCCTCAACGACGGCAACCAGCCCGGCGGCGCCGGCATCGGCATCGGCCTGGGCGGCTGGGAAGGCATCGAGCGCGCGAACGTGACCGACTGTATCTGCGACCGCAATGCAACCAACGGCATCTTCTTCGAGCTGCAGCAGGGAATGTGGCCGCCGCCGCGGGGACTGAAAATCCTCGGCTGCCATTGCACCGGCAACCGGTTCGGCATTTCCGATTGGGGCGCCGACGGGCTGATCGTCGCGCAGTGCCTGATGATCGGCAATCGCGAATCCGGGTTCGATGTATCCGCCCGCGGCACGGCCGGTGTGGCGGGCCGTGGCGGCCTGGTCTCGGGCTGCGTCATCGACGGCAACGGCCAGGACGGGATTTCGTTCGACGGCACGCCCGGGCCCTACACCGTGCGCGGCAATCGAGTGAGCAACAATCGGCGCCACGGCTACTGGCACTGGCCAATGAAGGATCGAGAAGACGTCCCGCGCGAGATCGCGCTCGATGGCAACGATATCTTCGGCAACGCAGCGGACGGCATCCGGTTCGATCGGGAGGCGCTTGACGTCTGCCTGAGCGCAAACCGCATCCGGCGAAATGGCGGCGCTGCCATTGCCCTGGGCGCGCCGATGCCCGGACTATGGCGGCAGGGGAATCGAGAAGAGTGGAGCGGCGCTTAGCTTTGTAGTCATCAGCCTATTGAAGCCCAAACCGGCGCATGGTCGCTCGGCTTCTCTCTGCCGCGATGCCCGCTGTCGACGCCGGTGGCGCTCAGCCGCGCCGCGAGATTCGGCGTAAGCATCAGGAAATCCATGCGGAAGCCCGCGTTGCGCCGGAACGCTGCGTCGTTTACCCAGAACGTATAGATGCGTTCTTCGGGATGCAGATGACGCGCCGCATCGATCCATCCCTGCCCGAGCAGCCGGCGGAAGGCTGCGCGTGTTTCAGGCTGCACCACTGCATCGAGCCGCCAAAGCCATTCGTTGTAAATGTCGGCCTTGGTCGGAACCACGTTGAGATCGCCCGCCAGGACCACCGGCTTTCCGGAATCCATCAATGTTCTCGCATGCGCGTTCAAGCGCTCGAACCATGCCAGCTTGTAGTCGAACTTCGGCCCGGGCTGCGGGTTGCCGTTCGGCAGATAGACGGACGCGACCACGAGCCCCTTCACCTGCGCCTCGAGGTAGCGCGCCTGCTGGTCCAGCTCGTCGCCTGGCAAGCCGCGCCGGATCTCCACCGGCCGCTCACCTTTTGCCAGGATCGCGACCCCGTGATGCGAGCGTTGGCCATGCCAGAGCGAGCCGTAGCCTGCGTCCTCGATGACGCGGGCGGGACATTTTTCGTCGGTCGTCTTGATCTCCTGCAGGCAGACGATGTCGGGCTGCGCCTCGGCGAGCCACTCGAGCAGCCGCGGCAGACGGCCATTGACGCCGTTGACGTTATAGGTAGCGACCTTCAGTGTCGCCTAGGGGATGGCGTGAGTCGTCCCCGCGAAGGCGGGGATCCAGTCTGCAAAATTAAAGAGCCCGGGCACAAGGTCTCTCTGGAGATTCCTGTCCTAACGGCTGAACGGGGTCCCCGCCTTCGCGGGGACGACT
>JBJMWH010000340.1:0-2650 GCA_045810245.1 Burkholderiales bacterium
AGGGCGATGATTCCTTCGAGCAGGCGGCTGACGATGCGCATACATGTCACAACGCCTGTAATCCGCAGTCGTTGACCCCCGCAAGACCGCACGCCAGGCTGAAACCTCATCACGCACGAGATTTTGCAGACGCGCCTTCAGCTCGCGGTAGGCCGGCTCGTCGGCGTCGCGGAGCAACTTCAGGTCGGCCTCGATGTTCTCGAGCCTTTTTTGCGCCGCCTTGACCTTGATGTCGTCGATCTCGTCCTTGAGACTGTGGAAGTCCTGGACGCGCTCGTCGCCGGAGATCGAAGCCTTGCGCGCTTCGAGGTCGTCCACCAGAAGGTCAACGGCATCCATCAAGCGCCCGAGCTGGCGGCCGTAGCTGTGCCGCGCGAGGATGCGTTGCTCGGTGCCGGGAGCGCTCGAGTTGTTCGAGTTGATGTTGATGGTCCAGGGGTTGATGTTCTGCGCCAATACGTCGGGCGCAGCCTGGATTCCATTGCCTCGGAAGGTCTGGGTCGCAAGCTCGGCGAATTGCAGCGGCCAGGTGAGCCAATAGGTCGCGGGTGAGACGGATGTAGAACCGTTCATCGATTTGCCCTCATGAGCGGGTGTAACTAGAATGGTGTGCGTTGGGGGAATTGCATCAAGAACTATAAGAAGCGCTGCGCATTGGGACGTAATCGAAGCGTCACAAAGAATAACCAGCACCTCGGCTTCATTCTGCCGCCGCCGGCCCTGATGTTCCCTGGCGATGCCGCGTCGCTTCAGCCCGACAGTTGTCATCGATGACGATCGCTGTACAGGGCGTTACCCCCGAGACTTTCGAGATCAAGAGCGCCACGCTGCCGCTCATCGCCCTCGTGCTGAAGTCGGCGGACCTGGGCGCATTGGCGCGCGAGCTCGAGGCGCGCTATGGCGACATCCCGGATTTCTTCGATCACGACGCCCTGGTGGTCGATCTGTCGCGCCTCGAGTCGCAGGCGCAGGGCGGCGAGCGTCAGGCGGTCGACTTCCCGGGGCTGCTCGAGCTGCTCTGGAAGTACCGGCTTGCGCCCGTCGCGGTGCACGGAGCAAGGAACGGGCTCGCGGCGGTCGCGAAGGCCGCCGGCCTCTTTCCGGCGCCGGATGCGCGCATCGGCACTGCGGCGCCGCCTAGCGCTCCCAATGCAGAGACTGCTGTGCAAGCGGCCGCAGTGCATCCGGCACCGATCGGGGCGCTGGTGATCGACAAGCCGCTGCGCTCGGGCCAGCAGGTCTACGCGCGTGGGCGCGACCTGGTGATGCTCGCGATGGTGAACCCGGGCGCGGAGGTGATCGCGGACGGGCACATCCACGTGTATGCGCCGCTGCGCGGCCGAGCCATCGCGGGGGCGCGCGGGAATGTTGATGCGCGGATCTTCGCGCTCGGGATGGAGCCGGAGCTGATTTCCATCGCCGGTCTCTATCGGACGGGCGAAACGCCGCAGCTCGCGGCGATACGGGGCAAGCCGACGCAGGTGCGGCTGGTATCGGATGCCGAGGGAAACCGGCTGGTGTTCGATCCACTGAAGTAACAACAACTCCTTCGAAAGGAGAGGCAATGGCAGCAAGAACCGTGGTGGTGACTTCCGGCAAGGGCGGAGTGGGCAAGACGACGACCAGCGCCAGCTTCGCGAGCGGTCTCGCGCTGCGCGGCCACAAGACCGCGGTGATCGACTTCGACGTGGGCCTGCGGAACCTCGACCTCATCATGGGCTGCGAGCGCCGCGTGGTGTACGACCTGATCAACGTCATCAACGGGGAGGCGAACCTTCACCAGGCGCTCATCAAGGACAAGCACTGCGAGAACCTTTCGGTGCTGGCCGCCTCCCAGACCCGGGACAAGGAGGCGCTCACGAAGGAGGGCGTGGAGAAGGTGCTCGGCGGGCTCTCCGACCTGGGCTTCGAGTACATCGTCTGCGATTCGCCCGCCGGCATCGAAACCGGCGCCATGATGGCGATGCACTTCGCCGACGAGGCGCTGGTCGTCACCAACCCCGAGGTGTCCTCGGTGCGCGACTCGGACCGCATCCTCGGGATGCTCGCGAGCAAGACCAAGCGCGCCATCGAGGGCGGCGAGCCGGTCAAGGAGCACCTGCTGATCACCCGCTACAACACCCAGCGGGTGCACCAGGGCGAGATGCTGTCGCTCGACGACATCCAGGACATCCTGCGGATCAAGCTGCTCGGCGTCATCCCCGAGTCCGAGTCGGTGCTGCAATCGTCCAACCAGGGCGTGCCCGCCGTGCACATGAAAGGCGCGGACGTCTCCGAGGCCTACAAGGACATGGTCGACCGCTTCCTCGGGGAAGAGAAGCCGCTGCGCTTCGTCAACGGCTACAAACCAGGATTCTTCAAGCGTCTTTTTGGGGGAAATTAAGACGAAATGGGCTCATTCCTTTCTTTCCTGCTCGGTCAAAGGAAGACCAGCGCAAAGGTCGCCAAGGAGCGGCTACAGATCATTCTGGCGCACGAGCGCACAGGCCGCCGGCGCCATGCCGGCTACCTCACGTCGCTGCAGCGCGAGCTGGTCGACGTCGTCTGCAAGTACATCAAGATCGATCCGAAGGACATCAAGGTGAATCTCGAGCGCCAGCAGAACCTCGATGTGCTGGAGGTGAAGATCGAGCTGCCGGAGGCCCGGTAA
>JBJMWH010000341.1:0-5126 GCA_045810245.1 Burkholderiales bacterium
ACCGGCCAGCCGTAGTTGCGGCCGCGCCGGATGATGTTCACCTCGTCGCCGCCCTGCGGCCCGTGCTCGTGCGTCCACAGCGCGCCGGTCCTCGGGTTGATTGCCGCGCCCTGCTGGTTGCGATGCCCGAGGTCGAATTTCTCCGGCTTCCAGCCCGGCTTGCCGACGAAAGGGTTGTCGTCGGGCACGCGGCCGTCGTCGTGCAGGCGGATCACCGAGCCGGCGTGGTCGTCGGGCTTCTGCGCGCGCGGCATCTCGCCGCGGTCGCCGAGGGTGAGGTAGACGTAGCCGGCACGATCGAACACGATACGGCCGCCGAAGTGGTTTCCGGTGCGCCCCTTCGGGCTCTGCCGGAACAGGACCTGCATGTCCTCAAGCCTGCCGTCGGCGAGCCGCCCGCGCGCGAGCTCGGTACCCACGCCGTCTTCGCTGCGTGCCGCATAGGCGAGGTAGACCAAAGCGTTCTTTACAAAATCCGGATGCGGCACGACGTCGTGCAATCCGCCCTGCCCGTGCACGGTGACGCGCGGCAGCCCGGCGATCGGCTGCGGCTCGAGCTTGCCGTTCGCGATCATGCGCAGCCGCCCTGCCTTCTCGGTGACCAGCATGCGGCCGTCGGGTAGAAACGCGAGCGACCAGGGCTGCTCCAGGCCTTTCACCACCTGGACGACGCGGAACGAGTGCTCGTCCGACTTGTACGTCTGGGCGAAGGTGGACGCACTGGCGAGCAGCATGACCGGGAGGAGAACGCGCATGGCCGATTCTATAATTCCCGCATGCACCGCTTGCATGTATTCGTCGTCTTTTGGACCCTCGCGTCGACGTCCATCTCGGCGCTTGCGCAGGTCGTGCAGTACGAAAAGGCCGACCGCGAGCAGTTCCTCCTGCAAGGCGCGCGCAAGGAGGGCGAGGTCATGCTCTACACGTCGCTGGTCCCCGAGGACCTCGCGGCGCTCGGCGCCGCTTTCGAGCGCAAGTACGGCGTGAAATTGAAGAGCTGGCGCGCCAACTCGGAAAAGGTGGCGCAGCGCGCGGTTACCGAGGCGCGTGCAGGACGCCGCGAGGCCGACGCGGTGGAGACCAACGGCCCGCAGCTCGAGGCGCTGTATCGCGAGAAGGCCCTGCAGCCGCTGCGCTCACCGCACCTCAAGGACCTGATGCCGCAGGCGCTGCGTCCGCACGGACATTGGGTTGGGAGCCGGATCAACCTGTTCGTGCAGTCCTACAACACCCGGCTGGTGAAAAAGGAGGAGCTGCCGAAGTCCTACGCCGAGCTCGCCGACCCGCGCTGGAAGGGGCGCCTCGGCATCGAGGCCGAGGACGAGGATTGGTTCGCGATGGTCGTGACCGAGCTCGGCGAAGAGGCGGGCCTGCGCCTCTTCCGCCAGATCGTGCGCACGAACGGCCTTTCAGTGCGCAAGGGCCACACGCTGCTCGCCGGACTGGTCGCCTCGGGCGAGATCGCGCTCGCGCTCACCACCTACAGCCACGGCACCGAGAAGATGAAGCAGCGCGGCGCACCGGTGGAATGGTTCGCGATCGCGCCGGCCATCGGCCGCGCCAACGGTATCGGCATCCTCGCGCAGCCTTCGCATCCGCACGCCGCGGCACTCTTCGCCGACTTCCTGCTCTCGCCCGAGGGACAGGCGCTCCTGCAGAAAGGCGGCAACGTGCCGGCCAACCTGCGGGTCGCCGATCGTGCCCAGAAACTGCCGCTCAAGTTTGTCGACCCCGCGCTGATGCTCGACGGCTTCGAGAAATGGAAGAAGTTGTGGGCGCAGGTCATCCTCGAAGGGCGCTGAGCCTCGTCAGCGCTCGGCGGGTCCCGTGATCCAGAGGAACACCGGGTGGTCGCGCCACGCGCGGCCCACATGCACCGCCTTCTTCGGCTGCCAATCTCCCATGTCATGCCAGTGGGAGACGATGCGCGTCCCCGGGCTCAGGGCCTGCAGCCGCGGCCGCAGCTTGCGGTTGAAATCGGGCGACAGAAACAGCATCACCACGGTGGCGTCGCTGAGATCCACGCCGAAGAGGTCCTCGGTGCGGAACTGGATACGCTCGGCCACGCCCTCGCCGCGTGCATTCTCCTGGGCGTCGGCGATGCGCAGCGGGTCGATGTCGACGCACACCGCGCGCGCGCCCAGCTTCGCCGCGGCGATCACGATGCGCCCGTCGCCGCAGCCCAGGTCGTAGACCACGTCGCCGGGCTTGACCGCCGCGAGCTGGGTCATCGCCTCCACCACCGGGGGCGGCGAGGGCTCGTAGCGCACGCCCGGAGCGCCGGGCTGCGCCTGGGCGAGGCCCCAATAGAGTGCGAGCAGCATGAGAGGTGGAAATAGCCTTGGCATCACTGCAGAATCGCAGGCTTCGGGAGAACGGCATGATCCTAGACCACATCAGCCTCGCGGTGCGCGACTTCGCCAGGAGCGCGTCCTTCTTCCGGCGGGCGCTCGCGCCGCTCGGCATCCAGACCGTGCTGGAGGGCGAAGGTTGGGCGATGCTCGGAAAGGAGGGCCGGCCGCAATTCTGGATCGGGGTGCACGGCATCCCGCCCGGGCCCATCCACATCGCCTTCGCCGCGGAGAGCCGCGACCAGGTGCGCGCGTTCCATCGCGCCGCGCTGGCGGCGGGCGGCCGCGACAACGGCGCTCCCGGCATTCGCGCCAAGTACCATCCGGATTACTACGGCGCGTTCGTATTCGATCCGGACGGCCACAACATCGAGGCGGTGTGCCACCGGGCCGAATGAGGGCGCTCCTCGCCCTCGCGGGCGCGATCGTTTCCCAGGTGTGCGTGGCGCAGGATCCGCCGACGATCATCGGCGCAGCCATCCGCTCGCGGCCCGCGTACGACGGATCGAGCTCGCAGGTCACAGACCTCGTTCCGCAGCTTCGCTACTACGGGAAGCTCTGGTTCGCCCGTACCACCCAGGGAATCCTCGAAGCCGGGATCCGCAACGAGCTTGCGCCGCAGTTCTGGGCCGGCGCGCAGATCGCGTACGAGGCCGGACGCAAGAAGAGCGAGGCGCCATTCCTGGAGACGCTCGGCGAGCCCGACATCAAGCCCGGCGCTTCGGTTGGCCTGCACGTCGAGTGGGACCGGACCTTCGGACGGATGCCGGTCAACTTCCTCATCCGCGCGCGCCAGCACCTCGACTCCGACCTCGGCGGCCAGGCCGACCTGCGCGTCAACCTCGGCGTGTTTCAGCGCTGGGGCCTCGAAGGTGCGGTCTTCGGGCAGGCGACGTGGGGAACCCAGAATGCAGTGCAATCGCGCTATGGCGCCGCCAATTCCGGGCTGCTCTTCGTGAGCACGGGCTTCCTCGCCGGATACGACGTGACGCCCCACTGGCTGATCGTCGGCAGCTTCGAGCTGCGCAAGGTCTACGACGAGGCGGCGGACAGCGTGATCGCCGAGCGCACCACTAATCGCTACGTCAGCGCCGGGCTCGCCTATCGGTTTTAGCCGCGCGGTTTTAGCCGCGCGGTTTTAGCGGCGGCGCTGAAAACGTTGTAGCAGTTCCTCCGAATCCCGCTATGCGAACCCGCGGCGCCGTCGCGCGAGCCTATATTCCGCGCTTCTTAGAAAGGAGGATTCCATGACGACCCAGTTCCTCGAGCTCTATGGCGCCGGGCTCAAGAACACCGCCGAGATGATGAGCGCCGCTTTCGACGGCGCACGCGAGCTGCAGCAGCGCCAGCTCGATCTCTTTGCGCTGCAGACCCGCATTGCCGGCGTCCAGTTCGAACGCGCCGTCGACTTCTGGGGCAGCCTCTGGGCCAGCCGGGCCGATCCGGACTAGCGGACGACCCGGTTTCTTAGTATTCCGATCTTCTCGACCTCGAGCTCGATCACGTCGCCGGGCTGGAGGAATTTCATGTGCTCGAGGCCGCAGCCGTTGCCCACGGTGCCCGAGCCGAGGAACTCGCCGGGGTGCAGCGTCTCCGAGCGCGAGACGTGCGCGATGCAGTCCTCGAACTTCCAGTGCATGTCGCGCGAGTTTCCGCGGCCCCATTCCTCGCCGTTGACCCGTACCTTCATCTCGAGGTTGTAGGGATCGGCGAGCTCATCGGCCGTCACGAGGCACGGTCCCATGACGTTGGAGTTGTCGAAATCCTTGCCCTTGCCCGGCCCGAGCTGCCCCATCATCTCGAGCGTCTGCTCGTCGCGCGCGGAAAAGTCGTTGAAGACGGTGTAGCCGAAGATGTGCTCGCGGGCGCGCTCCCTGGCGATGTCCCTGCCCGGCTTGCCGATGTAGCAGCCGAATTCAAGCTCGAAGTCCATGCGCTCGCTGTATGCGGGCCAAGGCACATCGGCGCCGGTGCCGCAGACGTTGAAGCGGTTGGGATGGTAGAAGATCGGCCGCTCGTACCAGATTTTCGGAATACGCGCCTCGGTCCCGCGCAGCCGGGCGACCGCCGCAAAGGCCTGCTGAAGATGCTTTTCGAAGCACAGGAAATCGCGCATCTGCGGCGGTTGCGGAATCGGCGCGAGCAGCGTCACGTCGGCCAGCGGGAACAGCGCCTCGCGCGGCGGGCGACGCAAGGTCTCGGCGGCGCGGTCGAGGGCGTCCTGGCCGCCCTCGACGATCGCGAGCACGCTGGGCGCTGGAAGCGCGACCACGGTTTGCCCCCCATCGGCGAGCGCGCCGGCGCGCGCGGGGCGGTTCCCAACCTGAAACGTCACGAGTCGCATGGTGATTTTGATAATACACTTGGCCCACATTTGGCCATTCAGGAGGAACCCATGCGCCAGTTCACCGAAGATACCCTGACCGACGCCGTAGTGGCGCGGCTGAAGAAAGCCGACGACCCGCGTTTCCGCCAGATCATGACGAGCGCCGTGAAGCACCTGCACGCCTTCGCGCGCGAGGTCCAGCTCACCGAGGAGGAATGGTTCGAGGGCATCAAGTTCCTCACCGCCGTGGGACAGAAATGCGACGGCAAGCGCCAGGAATTCATCCTGCTGTCCGACGTGCTCGGTCTCTCGATGATGGTGGTCGCGCTCAACCACAAGACCGCGCCCGGCGCGACCGAGGCCACGGTGCTCGGGCCGTTCTTCGCCCACGGCGCCAAGGAATACGGCTACGGCGGCGACCTGCGTGAAGGCGCGACCATGAAAGGCGA
>JBJMWH010000342.1:0-9537 GCA_045810245.1 Burkholderiales bacterium
AACACGCCGTGCGCGTGGTCGCCGTGCTCGTGGGTGACGAGCATGCCGTCGATGTCGCGCGGCGCGAGGCCCAGCCGCGCGAGCCGCCGCTCGGAATCGGTGAGGTTGAGGCCGCAGTCGAGCAGCACCCGGGTAAGCGAGGCGCGCTCGCCCGCCTCCACGACCAGGCAGTTTCCCCGGCTGCCGCTCGCGAGCGAAGCGAAACGCAGCAAAACGCTATTTCAGCTGTTCGTGGAGCAGCACGAGGATGCGCTGCGCGGTGGGCGTGGTCTCGGCGCCGCCCTCCTTGTTCAGGACGTTCACGGTGCTCGCCTCGTTTTCCGGCTTCACCTGCACGCGGTACTGCTCGGCCTTCACCTTCGAGTCGCTCGAGCCGAAGAGGCGCGAGAACAGGCCCTTTTCGCTGTCCTTCTTCGCCATCTCGCTCTCCGGATCGGCGTAGCGCACAAAGTAGAGCCCGTTCTGGCGGTCGCGATCCTCGACGGTGAAGCCGACGCGGTCGAGCGCAAGGCCCACGCGCCGCCAGGCGCGGTCGAAAGGCTCGTTCACCTGCAGCGCCTGCGTGCCGTTGCTCGACTTCACGAGCTCGGCGCGGTTGGGGGTCGGCCCGGTGGCGGCGGCGAGCTTGGCGCGCTCTTCGCTCGACCCCAGGCGCACCATCAGCCGGCTCAGGAACTCGGCCTCGAGCCCGGGATCGGCCGGGCGCGGCTGCCAGCGCGTCTGGCCCTCGTTGCCCTTCTCCGGGTTCTGCATCGCGTAGACCTCCTGCATGCCGCGATGGCTGATGTAGATCTCGGTGCCCTTGCCGTCGGGCGTGCGCTCCAGGCGCGTACGGAACTTGTCGCGCTCGGAGGTCGAGTAGATGCTGTCGGCGAAGCGGCCGAGCAGGCCGCGGATGAAATCCTGCGGCACGTTGGCCCGGTTCTCGGCCCAGTCGGTCTCCATGACGCCGGCCTCGGGCGCTTCCTGCTTGATCAGGAAGCCACGCTCGAGCCAGAACTCGCGCACCACCGGCCACACCTTGTCGGGGGGCTCCTGCACCGCCAGCCAGCGCTCCGAGCCGAGCCGCTCGAGGCGCACATTCTCGACCTGCGGCAGCACGCCGGTGGCGCCCGGACGTCCTTGCTCCTTGCGTTCCTGCTGGTAGCCCGAGAGCGTCGCGGATTTCTGCTCGGGCAGCGCGAAGCGGCCGTCGCGCTGGGGCGCCGTGAGGTCGGGCGGAACCTCGAGCGGCGGAAGCTGCGATGCGGTCTTGTAGTCGACGCTGCTGTCGAACATCGAGGTGCTGCAGCCCGCGAGAGCGACCGCGGCTGCCGCGGCGAACCGGCGCATCCCCGCGACGAAACGGCGCATTCCTAGCCGCGGCCCCTGCGCATTTATGCGCGTCCTTCCACGACGCGCAGGCCGGGAAGCGCGATTCCGGCCTCGTGCAGCGCCTCGCGCACGGTCTGGTGGAATTTCTCCGACAGCGGCGAAAGCGGCAGGCGCAGCGCGTTCTCGGTCAGCCCCATCTCCGCCAGCGCCCATTTGACGGGAATCGGGTTTGCCTCGACGAAGAGCCGCTGGTGCAGCGGCAGCAGCCGCAGGTTGATCTCGCGCGCGCGCTTGACGTCGCCCACCAGCGCCGCGGCGCACATCTGGTGCATCAGCTTCGGCGCCACGTTGGCGGTGACCGAGATCACGCCGTGGCCGCCGAGCAGGATCAGCGCGAGCGCGGTCGCGTCCTCGCCGCTGTAGATGGCGAAGTTGCGCGGCAGCCGCCGGATGAGGTCGGTGCCGCGCTCGATGTTGGCGGTGGCGTCCTTGATGCCGATGATTCCGGGCACCTGGGCAAGGCGCAGCACCGTGTCGTTCTGGAGATCGGCGACCGTGCGCCCCGGCACGTTGTACACGATCATGGGAAGCTCGACCGTCTCGGCGATCTTCCTGAAATGCCGGTACAGGCCCTCCTGCGTGGGCTTGTTGTAGTACGGCACCACCGAGAGGCAGGCAGTCGCGCCGTTCTTCTTCGCCGACTCGGTGAGCTCGACCGCCTCGGCGGTCGAGTTGCCGCCGGTGCCGGCGATGATCGGGATGCGGCCGCGCGAATGCTGGACCGCGAGGCGGATCAGCTCCTTGTGCTCGTCGACGTCGACCGTGGGCGATTCGCCGGTGGTGCCCACCACCACGATGCCGTCGGTGCCCTCCTCGACGTGCCAGTCGATCAGCCGCCTGAAGGCGGCGAGGTCGAGCTGTCCGTCCTGCTCTCCTCCCGGCTTCATCGGGGTGACGATCGCGACCAGGCTTCCTGTAATCATGCGCGGATTCTAACGCTTCCCGCCAACCCCCGGATGACGCAGATGCGCTGCAGCACCGCCTTTTTCGGCCGCTCCACCGTGCCCTGCTCGAACGCGACGACTGCCAGCGTGCCAAATGCCTCGAGGAGCTCTCCCGGCCGCAGCAGGAAGTCGGGATTCGAAGGTTTTCCATAGCGCTCGTTGCCGGCCATGAACGTCTCGTAGATCAGCACTCCGCCTTCGTCCAGGCTCTCGGCGAGGCGCGGAAAAAGTGGCCGGTGGAGATAATTTGTAACCACGACGGCGGCGAAACGCTTTCCCGGCCACGGCCAGGGACTGCCGTCTTCCAGGTCCGCTCTCACGAAGTGGATCGAGCCGGGCAGCGCCTGATCGTGTCGGTCCACCGCGAACACTTCGAAGCCGCGCTCGGCGAAGACAATCGCGTGGCGGCCCGCGCCGCACGCCACGTCGAGCACCGGACCGCGCTCGATGAGCTCGGCCCAGCGCAGCACCCACTCCGAAGGCGTCTCAGTCGAATGCATAAATGGTGACAGTCACCATTTTCCGGTCTCCGCTCCTTCCTCTTCGAGGAGCTTTTTCAGGATTGATCTGTGGCAACGATCCTCGTGCTCGCAGTAGCAGCCGACCGAGAACGCGACGCCGTGTGAAAGGCGCGCGAGAAGTTCGATCATCTGACGCGCCGCCGGCTGGCTCATCTCGCGGCGATAGTCGCGAACAAACTTCCTCCATCGCGCCTCGGTCCACGGCTGCGACATCGCGCGGGTAACGATGGGCTGGCTCGGAGAGAGGAGCGGCAGCCACAGGTCGTAATAGTCCAGCCGGGCGAAGTCGGCCTTCTTCACCCCGCGCGGCGGGCGGCGCACCGTGCCCAGACGCAGGCCTTCGTCCGGCGTGCGCGGCGTTCCGAGGCGGACGATGCGCAGCGTCATCGTCTTTGGCGCGCGCGCACGATGTTCCAGAGCGTGCCCGCGGCGAGCGCTAGCGCCATCAAACCGAGCACGACGGACACATCGAGGCGCGCGAGCCAGTACTGCACGGCCTGGCCGGCGAAGTACCCGAGGCCCGCCACCACGAACGCCCAGAGCACGGCACCAAGGAAATCGAACAGCGCAAGGCGCCACGGAGCGATCCCGCAGGATCCGATGACGAGCGGCGCCACGATCCGAAGCCCATAGAGGAAGCGCACAAGAAGGATCGCGACCACGTCCCACCGCAGCAGCAGCGCCTGGACCCGCGGCACCTTCGCCGCCAGGCCGGGAAAGCGCGCGTACACGCGCTTCCCGTAGCGCCGGCCGACCTGGAAGAGGATCTGGTCGGAGAGAAATCCGCCGACCACCGACACCGCCAAGACCGCCGGAAACCACAGGTACCCATGGTGCGCGGCGAGCCCGGCCAGAAAAACGATCGTCTCCCCTTCGAGCAGGGTGCCGATGAAGAGCGCGGCATAGCCGAGCTCGGCCACCCTACGCCGGGACCCGCCGATGCCAGTCCGTCGCGCGCTGGTAGGCGCCCCCGACGGCAAGCAGCAGCGCTTCCGAAAACGGCCGCCCGACGAGCTGCACCGAGAGCGGCAGGCCGCGCGAGTCGAAGCCGCACGGGACGACGAGCGCCGGGAGACCGAGGTAGTTCACCCAGCGCGTGAGCCGCGTGAGGTCGGCGAGCATCCGAGGCATGCGCTCGCCTCCCTTGGACCCGGTCTCTTCGCGCGTCGGTAGCCGTACCGCGATCCCAGGCAGAACATAGACGTCGGCGGGGCCGAGCGTCTGCGCGCAGAAGCGCTCGAGCGCCGCGCCCCGCAGGCGCAGCACTTCGAGGTAGGTGGCTGCCGGAATGGCGTACCCCGCTTCGAGGCGCGAGCGTACCGCCGAGGAATAGTCGCCCGGGCGCTCGCGCATCCAGCGCGCATGCTGCGCCGAAGCTTCGGCCTGCATCACCACGAGGCAATGCGCAGACAGCGTGTCGAAATCCGGCGGCTCGACCTCGACGGGATTGCGGTCGAGCGTTTTGGCGGCGGCGAGCACCGCGGCCGCCACTTCGGGTTCCGCGTTGCGCTCGATCCACGCCGACGACATTGCGATGCGGATGTCCTTCTTCTCCTGCCCACCATCGTGCCCTGCAATCACCTGCAGCAGGATCGCGCAATCCTCGGCGCTGCGGGCGAGCGGCCCGATCGTGTCGAGCGAAGGCGAAAGCGGCAGCGCGCCGCGCAGCGGGACGCGTCCCCAGGTGGTCTTGAGGCCGGTGATGCCGCAGGCCGCGGCCGGCAGGCGCACCGAGCCGCCGGTGTCCGAGCCGAGCGCGCCGAACACCAAGCGCGCGGCAACCGCTGCCCCCGAGCCGCTCGAGGATCCGCCGGTGATGTAGTCGGGATTCCAGGGATTTTTGCAGTCGCCGAAATGCTCGTTGTGGCCGGTGGGCCCGTAGGCGAACTCCGACATGTTGAGCCGGCCGAGGTCGGCGAAGCCTGCGGCGTCGAGCCGCTCCAGCGCGGCGGAGGTTTCGTTCGCCACCCAGTCGCGCCGGATCTTCGAGCCGCAGCTCGACACGCGCCCTGCCCTGTAGAACATGTCCTTGTGGGCAAGCGGCACGCCGCCGCCCCTGGGGTTTTCATCCACCTCGATAAAGGCATTGATACGGGGCTGCCACTGCTCGATGCGCGCGCGGCAGGCCTGCAGCAGCTCGCGCGGCGGCACCGCGCGCGCCTCGGCGAGCGAAAGAAGGGCCGGATCGCTCATCTGCACTTCTGCATGGCGAGGAGAAAGCCGGTCGGGGTGGCGTCGAACTCGAGCCCGGCGAGCAGCGGATCCGCCGCGCTTGCCTCGAGCAAGCCCTGGTAGGCGGGCGCCAGGCGCTCTGCCCGGCCGGGCGCGAGCGAGATCCCCTGCACGGCAAGCACCGTCTCCACCACGTCCGCGCTCCATTGTTTCGCCGTCAGTTTGGTCGTCATATGGTGACTGTCACCATTTTGATTTTAAATGGTGACAGTCACCATTTTTGGGTTTTCTGAGCGACATGCCACACGCGAACGCCCGGGACGGCACGCGGCTTTATTTCGAGGAGACCGGCACCGGCACGCCGCTGCTCTTCATCCACGAGTTCGCGGGCGACCACCGCAGCTGGGAACCCCAGGTGCGTTTCTTCTCGCGCTACTTCCGCTGCGTCGCCTACGCGGCGCGCGGCTTCCCGCCTTCCGACATCCCGGACGACGCGGAGCGCTACTCCCAGGCGATCGCCCGCGGCGATGCGCTGGCCGTGCTCGAGCACCTGAAGATCGACCGCGCCCACATCGTCGGCCTGTCGATGGGCGGCTTCGCCGCGCTGCATTTCGGCATCACCTACCCGCAGCGCGCGCGCTCGCTCGTCATCGCGGGCTGCGGCTACGGCGCCGAGCCCGACAAGAAGGAGAAGTTCCGCGCCGAATGCGAAGCGGCGGCCGCTTCCTTCCTCAGCAACTGGGCCGAAGCCGCAGCCAAATATGCCCTCGGGCCCACGCGCGTCCAGTTCCAGAACAAGGACCCGCGCGGCTGGGCGGAGTTCGCCCAGCAGCTCGCCGACCATTCGCCCAAGGGCCAGGCGCTCACCATGCGCGGCGTGCAGATGCGCCGGCCTTCGCTCTACGAGCTCGTCGACGACATGAAGAAGATCGAAGTCCCGGCGCTCATCGTCACCGGCGATGAAGACGACCCCTGCCTCGAGCCCGCGCTCCTCATGAAGCGCAGCATCCCCAATTCCGGCCTGGTGGTGCTGCCGCGCGCCGGCCACACCATCAACATCGAGGAGCCCGAGGCATTCAACCGGGCGCTCCTCGAGTTCTTCACGCTGGTCGACGAAGGCCGCGCCGCGCCGCGCGACCCGCGCTCGCTCGCCTCCGGGATCCTCGGCTACAGGAAATGATCCTCCTGACGGGCGGCGCCGGCTTCGTCGGCCTGAACGTCGCCGAGCAGCTCCTCCGGCGCGGTGACGAGGTGCTCATCTTCGACCTGCGCCCGCCTCCGGCGTTTTTTTCGAAGGCTTTTTTTGTCCAGGGCGACGTCACCGACCGCTCCACCCTTCAACAAGTCTTTTCAAACCGGAAAATCGATCGCGTGGTCCACATGTCCGCGATCACCGCGGGCCCGGAGCGCGACGCGCGCGAGCCGCGGCGCATCGCGGAGGTGACCCTCATCGGCACGCTCAATGTTCTCCAGGAATCGAAAAACCATGCCGTGAAGCATTTTGTGCACGCCAGCACCGGGGCGCTCTACGGCGCCGCTGGGATAGGCGTTGGCGAGCCGCTCGATGAGGAGCGTCACCGTCCAGTCCCCGAATCGATGTACGGGATCACCAAGTACGCCGCGGAGCGAAGCTGCCTGCGCTTGGCCGCACTGTGGGACCTCGACGTGAGGATTGGACGGCTCGCGCAGGTGTTCGGTCGATGGGAGCACGCGAGCGGCGTACGCGACCGCCTATCGATGCCGACGGAGATCGCGCGCATCGCGCGTGCAGGCGGCGAAGCGGTGTTCCCGCCGCTCGGCGATACGGACTACATCTATGCACCGGACGTCGCGCGCGCGCTTATTGCGCTTCTCGATGCAAAGGCGCCCTCGCACCGGCTCTATCACCTCGGCACTGGCGCGGCGTGGGCGCTGCCGGCGTGGTGCAAGATCCTCGAGAAGCAGTTTCCAAAATTCCGCTGGCGCGAATCGAGCGAGGGCTGCAACGTCGTGCCACTCGGTCCCGGTACGCGCACCCGGTTCTCGAACCGGCGCCTGGCGCAAGACCTCGGCTGGGCGCCGCGCTTCAACCTTCCCGCCGCCGCCGACGATTTCCTCGCCTGGCTGGAGACGAACGAATGAGCCGTGCCTAGGCCGCGTTCCGGCGCGCGAGCTGCCGGTTCATGCCGAGGCGCTCGTCCACGAGCTCGACGATCTCGTCCACCGTGTCGCAATGCAGCCCGAGCTGGTGCGCGATGCGGCCGACCAGGCGGTCGACGCGTTCGATGTGCTCTGCGCCGGCGTAGAGGGCGCGCGCCGCGGAAGAGGGCTTGCCGAGGCCCTCGGCGGCCTTGGCATATTTCTCGAACGGCACGAGGTCGGCCGGCTCCGCCCCCAGGCGGCAGCACAGGCGCGCGACCCACTCGTAGATCTCACGCGAGGTCGCGGCGTCGCCGTGCACCGCCTCGCGGATGGGAATCATGTCGTTCGGGCGGATGCAGCGGTAGTTGCCCGCCATCAGCATCGGCCACTTCGCGAGCGGCACGAAGATCGAGTCGTGCACCTTGAGCTTGACCGGGATCTCGATTTCTTCGCCATCGACGCTGACGCGCGCGCGCTCGATGTCCTCCTCGAGGCCGCGCAGCAGCGCAGTGTGTGCCACGTCGTCGAAGCGCGCCGCCTTGAAGTTGGTGGGCAGGCCCACCTGGAGCACGTTCTTCGGCTCTCCGGCCGGCCGGAAGGCCTGCGGGTCCGGGCTCGCAAGCGTCACGAGCGCCGGGTCGAAGCCCGCCCAGACCGCCGGGTCGGCGTAGCAGCCTTCGAGCGCCTCGCTCGCGATGCCGGGAATGCGCCTGAGGTACGCCAGGGGCGGCATGTTCATGATCGCGAGGCAGGGCTTGCGGGCGTGGGCGATGCGGCTCATCAGCTCGCGCACGCCGTGCGCCCCGTACTGCGCCTCCTGCATGCCGAGCACCACCAGGTCGAAGGCGCCGGGGTCGACCTCGCCGGGCGCGGCCGCGGCGAGCACGCCGGGAAGCGCCTTCGAGGCGACCTCGAGCGGGGCGCCGCGGCCCTTGAGCGGGAAGCGCACCCGCGTGCCTTCGCGGTTGATGAGCCCGGCGGTAGACGCGGTGCAGACGAGCGTCACCCGGTGGCCGGCCATCAGCAGCTTGGTGGCGAAGAGCGACCCGTAGGAGGCGCCCAGGACGAGGATGCGGCATGGCGTGGTCATCCCTCCTTATACCGGTGGATCGGCGTAAAATTCACTGCGGAAATTTCACAATGTCAATTTCACAGAAAGTCGCCGTGCGGTGACGCCCGAACGGACCATGGCATGAGCCTTCATACCCGGAAGAGCCACTTCCTCGGCACCAAGCTGCGCGCGCTGAGAAAGGCGAACGGCCTCACGCTGGACGAGCTCTCCGCGCGCTGCATCCAGCTCGACCCGCAAAGTGCACCCTCGGTGTCCTACCTCTCGATGATCGAGAGCGGCAAGCGCGTGCCTTCGGACGAGGTGCTCGGGCTATTGTCGAAGCTCTTCCAGCGCGAGCCGCGCTGGTTCCTCGACGGCAGCGCCGAGATGGCGCCGGCGGCACCGCCCGAGCGCGCCGGCGCGGCGGCCGCGGTGCCCCTCGAGCCGGCGTTTCTGTTCTCGAAGGAGCTGCTGCAGGCGGCGATCCCGGAGCTCCTCGCGCAGACCGGCACCACCGGACGGCAGTTCGCGCACCTTTTGATCCGCTCGCACCAGGAGATGTCGCGCAACGACTTCCCGGACCTCGAGCGAGCGGCCGAGGCGGTGGGCGAGCGCCGCTTCCCGCTCGAGGTCGAGGACCTGCTGCGCCTCGCCCGCAGCCATGGGCTCACGGTGCGCTGGTTCGAGCGGAAGCCCGTGCTCGCGCGCGACAAGGACCGGGAGCTGCGCAGCATGATGCGCTCGTTCTTCGAGGCGCCGCGCACCATCTACCTCAACCGCGCGCTGCAGTCGGACGCCGCGCGGCTCAAGTTCGACCTCGCCTCGCACATCGCTCACAAGGTGCTGCACGAGGGCGACGGGTTGAAATCGCCGCACGCGACCGGCGGCGAGATGGGCGGCAGCCCCGAAGGCGGCGCCACCATCGCCGCCGGGATGAGTCCGCAGGACGTGCTGCACGCCTGGCGCGACTTCGAGTGCAGCTTCTTCGCCGGCGCGCTGCTCGCGCCGAAGGGACCGTTCCGGCGTTTCCTCGCGCGCGAGTCCTACCGCGTCGAGGCGGGCGAGAAGGTCGATCTGACCCCGGCCGTGGTCATGCGCCGCATGACCAAGGTCTCGCCCTACCCCTACTGGCACTTCTTCGATGCCTACCCGCCGGGGTACCTGCGCGCGGTGTACCGCGGCAACGGCATTCCGCTTCCCTGGGGCAACATGGCGCAGGCCACCGACCCCTGCCCGAACTGGGCGGTGTTCCGCATGATCGGTGATACGCGCACCCAGCCCGCCTCGCAGATCTCGGTGCTGCATGACGGGCAGGACTGGCGGCTCTATTGCTGCCACTCCGTGCGCACCAAGG
>JBJMWH010000343.1:0-5416 GCA_045810245.1 Burkholderiales bacterium
CAGGCCGGGCACCTCGCGGATGTCGAAGAAGATCGTCAGCGCTTCATGCACCAGGTCGGGCTTCAGCCCCGGGAAATGTACGTCGATGATGCGCTGCATCGTGTCGCGGTCGGGAAACCGGATGTCGTGGAAGAAGCAGCGGCGCAGGAAAGCGTCGGGCAGCTCCTTCTCGTTATTGGAGGTGATGAACACGATCGGCCGGTGCTTTGCCTTCACCAACTCGCGCGTCTCGTAGACGTAGAATTCCATGCGGTCGAGCTCGCGCAGCAGGTCGTTCGGGAACTCGATATCGGCCTTGTCGACCTCGTCGATCAGCAGCACCACCGGCGAATCGGCGGTGAAGGCCTGCCACAGCATGCCCTTCACGATGTAGTTGTGGATGTCGTGCACGCGCGCGTCGCCCAATTGTGAATCCCGCAGCCGGCTCACCGCGTCGTACTCGTAGAGGCCCTGCTGCGCCTTGGTGGTCGACTTGATGTGCCACTCGAGCAGCGGCACGCCGAGCGCCTTGGCCACCTCGACCGCGAGCATGGTCTTGCCCGTCCCCGGCTCGCCCTTGACGAGCAGCGGCCGCTGCAGCGTGATTGCGGCGTTGACCGCCAAGGTGAGATCGTCGGTGGAGACGTAGCTCGCCGAGCCTTTGAACCGCATTTCGCGCTTTCGAAGGGAAAATTGGATTCTAGCAGTCGCTTTCCGCTAGAATTCCGCCGCCCAACCTCCACAAAAAGAGCGGATGTCCCATCCATTCCTGAACCTGCTCGCCGGCGTGTCGCTCGTCTTCGCCGCCGGCCACGCGTTTTCACAAGCCAAGGCGCCCGCGGGCGACAAGCCGCCCGCGCCCGGCGTGAAGGAATTGGGGATGGAGAACGCGCACGCGATGTGCATCGGCTGCCACGGCATTCCCGGCTACAAGACCGCCTTTCCGAGCACCTATCACGTGCCGAAAATCGCCGGTCAGCAGCCTGGGTACATCATCGCCGCGCTCAAGGCCTACAAATCGGGCGAGCGCTCGCACCCGTCGATGCGCGGCATCGCGACGAGCCTCACCGACGACGACATGAAAAAGCTCGCCGAGTACTACGGGGGCGGCAAGTGAGGAAAATGAGGATGCGCTTGAGCGTCCTTGCGCTCGCCGGCGCGCTCCCGCTTGGATTGCATGCCGCCGGAAATCCGCAGAGCGGCAAGGCGAAGGCGGCGCAGGTTTGCGCGGCATGCCACGGGCCCGACGGCAAAAAACCGTCGGCCCCGGACCAGCCGATCCTTGCGGGACAGCACTACGACTACCTGGTGCGCGCCCTAACCGACTACAAGATCGGCCGCCGCACCAACCCGATCATGAAGGGGTTCGCAGGACAGCTCTCGAAGCAGGATATCGAGGACCTGGCCGCCTGGTTCTCGAGCCAGCAGTCGAGCCTGCACGACCAGCGCTAGATTCCGTTGGCCTGCAGCTCGGCGCTGCGCACCAGCTCTTCCCACAGGCCGTCGGGCTTGCGCAGCACGAGCGCGGGGTCGGCGTCGAGGACGTACCAGGCGCCGCGCTTCACTTCCTCGGCCAGCTCGCCGGCGCGCCAGGCCACCAGCCCCGCGACGAAGCGCGCGTGCGCGGGATCCTTCTCGATCACGTCGTCGACCAGCTTGCCGTCGACCACGGCGAAAAGGTTGTCGAGCAGCTTCACGCTGCGTCCGCCGGGATTCTTGCTCGTCTGCACCAGGGCAAAGATCGACTCGGAGCTGATCGGCCCGCCGAGGAACACCGGGTCGACCACCTTGCGCGACGGCGCGTGCTGGGGAAAGAGCTGTCCCAGCGTCATCTGGGTCGGGCGGTTGACGATGAAGCCGATGTGCTGCTCCTGGCCGATCGGCCGCGCGACCAGGATGGTCGCGCCGTAGAGGCGATCCTGGAGCTGGCGTTTCGCGACCAGGACCACGGGCGTGCCGAGGTCCGCGGCGGCCGCCGGGAAGGTCACGAAGAGGGCGGCAAGCAGGCCGAGGAACGATTTCATGTGCGGCTCCGGAACGGTTTGTCCGGACCATCATGCCGCGCCGCCCCGTTGCGCCGCGCTGCGGCGCTCTAGTCCGCTCAGCTTAGGTGCCCGCCCGTCGCTCCAGGCACGACAGGTATGCTTGCGCGTCGGGCGGGCTTCCCGTGCGCTGCGCGCGCCAAAGCGTCTCCGCGAGGCACTCCAGCGCCTGGTGCAGCGCTTCATGGCGGTCATGAAACTTCGAAAGCAGCACCTGGAAGCGCTCCGCAATCCCTGGCGGCTGGTCGATGGAAAGCTGCTCCTCGAGCGCGAGGTGCAGGCTCATGTGCAGGAAGGGGTTGGCCTCGTCGGTGTAGTCGCGCTCGCGATAGCGCTCGGGTGCCTCGAGCACGGCGTGGTACTCCGGATGCAGCAGCATCACGTCGAGCGCGGCGGCGTCCATGCCGGCGAGGGGCATGCCTTCGCGGTACTTGCGCCAGGCGCCAAAGAACATCTGGCGCACTTCATCGCGCGACGGATTGAACATCGTCCTTCGTCTTCTGCCGGTATTCGCACAAGTCGCGGATCAGGCACTGCGGGCAGCCGGGCTTGCGCGCGAGGCACACGTAGCGCCCATGCAGGATGAGCCAATGGTGCGCGTTCTTCAGGTACTCGGGCGGCGTGAACTTCAGAAGCTTGTTTTCTACAGCGACGACATCCTTTGCCGGAGCGAGACCGGTCCGGTTCGCGACCCGGAAGATATGGGTGTCGACCGCCACGGTGGATTCGCCGAATGCGGTGTTCAGCACCACGTTCGCGGTCTTGCGGCCGACGCCGGGCAGACGCTCGAGCGCCTCGCGGCTGCGCGGCACGTCGCCGCCGTGCTCCTTCAGCAGGATTTCCGAGAGCGCCACCACGTTCTTCGCCTTGGTGCGGAACAGGCCGATCGTTTGAATGTATTTCTCGAGGTTCGAAACGCCGAGGTCGGCGATCTTCCGCGGCGTCGCAGGGAAGAGCTTGCGCGTGGCGAGATTCACCGACTTGTCGGTCGCCTGCGCGGACAGCACTACCGCTACGAGGAGCTCGAACGGCGTACGGTACTCGAGCTCTGTGGTGGGATTCGGATTCGCCTTGGCGAGGCGGGCGAAGATCTCACGGCGCTTGGTGGGATTCATCGGCTCTTACGCTTGAGCACGTCGGCCAGGATGCGTTTGCGTTCTTCCGGGCTTCTGGCGGGTATGGCCCGCGTATCCGCCAACCTCTTTTTCCTGGCGAGTCCGCGGCGGCCCGCGGCGCGCCTCAGGGCCTCGGTCCAGCGGCCGCGCGGCGCCACCATGTCGATGCAGTCCACCGGGCACGGCGGCAGGCACAGCGCGCAGCCGATGCACCAGGGCTGCACCACCGTGTGCATCAATCCCTGCGCGCCGACGATGGCGTCCACCGGGCAGGCGTCGATGCACCGCGTGCAGCCGATGCAGCGCGCCTCGTCAATGAACGCTGCGCTGCGACGCTTCACAGGCTTCGACGCATTCGGCGACGAGGCCCGGGCCGCGGAATACCAGGCCCGAGTAGATCTGGACGAGCGACGCGCCGGCGGCGAGCTTCTCGCGCGCGTCGGCGCCGCTCATGATGCCGCCCACGCCGATCAGCGGGACTTCATTCTTTAACAGGAAGGAAAACTTGCGCAGCACCTCGGTCGAGCGAGCCATGAGCGGCGCACCGGACACGCCGCCTTCCTCCATGCCGTGGGGAAGCGCCGCGATGCCTTCGCGCGAAACCGTGGTGTTAGTGGCGATGAGCGCATCGGCGCGCTCCCGGCGCACGACTTCGGCGATGTCGCGAATCGCCGAGTCGTCGATGTCGGGCGAGACCTTGAGCACGAGCTTCACGTCCCGCGCATGCCGCTCGCGCAACGCCTCGCGTTTTTGCTTGAGGGAAGCGAACAGGGCGCTCAGGTGTTCCCTGGATTGGAGATCGCGCAATCCCTGGGTGTTGGGCGAAGAGACATTGAGCGCGAGGTAGTGCACGTGGGGGTAGAGCACTTCCATGCAGCGTGCGTAATCCTCCACCGCGCGCTCGTTGGGCGTGTCCTTGTTCTTGCCGATGTTCGCGCCGATGATCGCTCGGGCGCGGGCGCCCTTCAGATTCTCCGCGAAGGCCTCGACGCCGACGCTGTTCAGGCCGTAGCGGTTGATGATGGCGCCCGCTCCGGGCAGGCGGAAAAGGCGCGGCCTCGGATTGCCGGGCTGCGGTCGCGGGGTGACTCCGCCAAGCTCGAGGAAGCCGAAGCCGAGGGCGGCGAGCGCATCGACGTGCTGCGCGTGCTTGTCGAGCCCCGCCGCCAGGCCGACCGGGTTCGGGAAGTCCAGGCCCATCACGCGGACCGGGGCTTGGGGAATTGGCCTGGAAAAGAAAGCCGCCGCCTGCGCAAGGCGGAGGGTCACTTCATGCGCGGTTTCGGGGTCGAGCGAGAAAAGGAACGGACGCGCCAGCGAATACAGCATGCTAGCGCGCGTCGCGCCTCCCCAGCCGGCGCCAGGCGCCGCCGATGAAGCCCTCGATCGGCTCGAACTTCGACTTGTAAGCCATCTTCGGGCTTTCGCGGATCCAGTAGCCGAGGTAGAGGTACGGCAGGCCCAGTCGCCGGCACGACTCGATCTGCCAGAGCACGTTGTAGGTGCCGAAGCTCGCGCCGCGCCGGTCGGGCTCGTAGAACGTGTAGACCGACGACAGGCCGTCGGGCAGGTAGTCGACGATCGAGACCATCACGAGCTGGCCGTTCTCGCGGAACTCGACCAGGCGCGTGTCGACCCGGCTCTGCAGGAGAAAGTGCGAATACTGGTCGCGGCTGTCGTTGTCCATGCCGCCGCCGGAATGGCGCTTGGACTGGTAGCGCAGGTAGAGCGCGTAGTGCTCGAGGCGGAACTTGAGCGGCTGCGCGTGCGCCACCAGGTTCTCGTGCTGCTTCCACGCCCGCCGCTGCGAGCGGTTGGCGCGGTATTCCCCCACCGGGATGCGTACCGGGACGCAGGCGCGGCAGGCGTCGCAGTGGGGCCGGTAGGTGAAGATGCCGCTGCGGCGGAAGCCCGCCTTGACGAGGTCCCCGTACAGGTCCGTGTTGATCAGGTGGCTCGGCGTCGCCACCTGGGAACGCGCCATCCGGTCCGGCAGGTAGCTGCACGGGTAGGGCGCCGTCACATAGAACTGCAGGACGGCATGCGGCAGATCGTTAAGTTTGGACACTGCTTTTCGCGTTCCACTTCATGGGCGGCTCGGGGTAGTTTACCAAGCTGGCGAGCGCCCGCAAGAACTCGCGCCGCGGAATCTCGCGCGCGCCCAGCGATTCGAGCAGCGGCGTATGAACCTGGCAATCGATCAGCGGAAAGCCTCGGCTTCTGAGCACTTGTACCAGCCCGACCAGGGCGACCTTGGACGCGTCGGTCGCGCGCGAGAAC
>JBJMWH010000344.1:0-4440 GCA_045810245.1 Burkholderiales bacterium
GTCGGGATAGAACTCGGAGAGCCGCGGCAGATCCGGGTAGGCCGCCGAGCGCTTCTTGCCCGCCACGGCGAGCGCCCGCAGCTTGCCGGACTTGATGTGGCCGGAGACCGAATTGCCGCCGAACATCGCGCTCACCTCTCCGCCCAGGATCGCGACGGTCGCCGGCCCACCGCCCTTGAACGGCACGTGCAGAAGGTCGATGCCGGCGCGAGCCTTGAATATTTCCATGACGAGGTGATGCTGGCTGCCGTTGCCGATCGAGGCGTAGGCGAGGGGCGGACTCGTGCGCCGCGCGTATTCGACGAATTCCTGCAGGTTCCTCACCGGCAGGGCCGGACTCACCGTAAGCACCATCTGCGTGTTCACCAGCGTCGTGACCGGATCAAGATCCTTCAGCGTGTCGAGCGGCATCCTGGCGTAGAGGTGCGGCCCGATCACGATCTGCGCGTCGGCGCAGAGGAGCAGCGTGTAGCCGTCGGCGGCGGCGTGCGCGGTCGCTTCCATGGCGAGATTGCCGTTCGAGCCGGGCCGGTTCTCCACCAGCACGGGCTGGCCGAGCGCCTCGGCGAGCCGTGGTGCGAAGACGCGGGCTAGGGTGTCGGTGGCGCCGCCGGGGGGGTTCGGCACGAGCAGATGAATCGGTCGCGACGGGTATTGCGCCCACACCGAACTGGAACTGAAAAGAAATACTAGGAAAAGCCGAGCCATGCCACGAGCCATCCCGCAGGGAAGGGCAGGTGCAGCAGCAGGTCGAACAGGCCGTAGAACACCGCCCAGGTGCCGAGAGTAATGGCGATCGAGATGCCCCAGCCTTCATACCCCTGCAGCTTGAGGTACAGGAACACGAAGAGCGGCACCGCGATCGGGAAGCCGAGCAGCACGATGGCGGCGAAGAAGGCACAGATCCAGCCCGCGGCGGCCAGCGTGCGGCGCAGGGTGTCCTCGCCGAGGGAGAGCTGGAAGTCGCGCGCTTCGTCGCTCGTCGGGTCGGCGCCGAACAGCGTCCACAGCGCTTCCGCGGCCGCGAGGGCGAAGAGCGGGACCCCGATCACGAGGGGAAAAAGGGCCGCCTTCCAAGGCCAGGCGGTGGCCGCGATGACCCCATAGCCCGAGACGATCAGGATCAGCCCCGACAGCGCGAGGGAGGCTTTTTTATGCACGCGCGGTCGCGGCCCTTCTGCGCGCCTGGAACAGCGGATAAACGATCACACCTACGGTGATGGCGATCAGCACCAGGACCACCGGCCGGGTCAGCCACGCCGCCTCGTAGCGTGCGACCGAGATATACAGGTTGTTCTCGGCGATCTTGCCGACCACCAGGCCGAGGACCAGCGGCGCACGCGGCCAGCCGGAGAGCACCATGAGGTAGCCCACGGCGCCGAAAACGAGCGTCAACACGAGGTCCCCATAGTGGTTGTTCGAGGTATAGCTGCCGATAAACACCAGCACCAGGATCACCGGAATCAGCAGGCTGCCGCGCACCGTGGTGAGTTGCGCCAGCTTGTTCAGCAGCGCAAAGCAAGCGATCACCGTGATGACATTGGCGATGACGATGGTCCACACCATCGAAAAGGTTACGGCCAGGTGCTTGGAGAGCATGTCGGGCCCGGGTACCAGCCCGAGCAGGAAGAACCCGCCGAGCAGGATCGCCATCGCGGTGCTGCCCGGGACGCCGAACGCGATGGTCGGGATGAGCGCGCCGCCCTCTTTGGAGTTGTTCGCCGCACCGGGGCCCAGCACGCCGCGCACGTCGCCTTGGCCGAAGCCGCGGCGCTCCTCGGCCGTGCGTGCACTTTGCGTGGCGTGGCCGTAGGCCATCCACTGCGCGACCGCGCCGCCCATGCCCGGCAGGATGCCGATGAAGGTGCCAATGAGGCTGCAGCGGATCGTGAGCCAGAAGTGGCGGAACGTGTCCTTGACGCCTTCGAGCGCGCCGCGGGAGAGCTTTCCCGCGGGCGCCGCGCCGGCGATCGAGGTGCCGCGCACCACGAGGTCGATGATCTCCGGAATGGCGAAAAGCCCGACCAGCACCGGCACCAGGTCGAGGCCCTGCCAGAGGTAGAGCGTGCCGAGCGCGTAGCGCGCCACGCCGGCCTGGGGATCCTGCCCGATCGTGCCGAGGAACAGGCCGAGCGCGCCGGCGAGGAAGCCGCGCAGCATGCCGCGACCGCCCGGCGCGCTCAGCGCTGCGATGAACGCGATCCCTACGAGCGCGAGCATGAATAGCTCGGGCGAGCCGAACGTGAGCACGAGCGGCCGCACGATGGGAATCGCGAGCGCCAGCGCCACCGCCCCCACCAGCGCGCCGACGAGCGAAGAGGCGAGCGCGGCGCCCAGCGCGCGCCCGGCCTCGCCCTTTTTCGCCATGGCATAACCGTCGAGCACCGTCGCCGCGCTCGCGGCTTCGCCCGGCACGCCGAAAAGCACCGAGGTGATGTCACCGGTCGTTGCCGTCACCGAGTGCATGCCGAGCAGGAACGCGAACGCCTCGACCGGCTGCATGGTGTAGATGAAGGGCAGCATCAGGGCGAGCGTGGTGGCCCCGCCCAGCCCCGGCAGCAGTCCCACCCAGAAGCCGAGCAGGATCCCGAGCAGCATGAAGGCGAGCGCCTTCCACTGAAGAACCAGCACCAGCCCCTGCAGCAGGGCTTCTAGCATCTACTCGCCGAACTTGAATTTACGGCGGTCACTCGCCGAACTTTACATACTTGCTGAATTCGTCGACCACGTCCTTGGGCTGGGACAGCATCTCCCTCATCACCTTCACGGCCACGTCGGCGCCGACGTAGTTGAGGTCCATTTTTGCCTTGGTGGCCTCGGCGACGAGCTCCTTGTCGGCGATGGCCTCGGCGAACGCTTTGCGCATGATATTCACGGACTCGGGCGGAGTGTTCGGATGCATCACGTAGGGACGGCCGACGATCTCCGGCGCCGAGCGCAGCGCCATGATCGCCTTGGCGCGCGGGGTCGGCGCGAGGTCCTCGTCGATGGGAAGCTGCTCGACCCCCGGCTCGTCGGCGCGCGCCCGCAGCACCGGGCGGACGAGATTGCGATCGATGAACGGGCGGATCGAAGTGAACGACCCGGCGCGTCCGTCGACCTCCTTGCGCTCGATGGCGAGCATGATGTCGGCGCTGCTCTGGTAGCCGGTGACGATCTTCAGGTTGAGCCCGAGAAATTCCTTGAGCAGCAGCGGAAAGTCGTAAGTGTTGGCGCCCGGGCCGGTGGCGCCGATGACCAGCGGTTCCTTGGCCTTCTTCAGCTCCTCCACGCTCTTGTAGGGGAGGTCGGAGCGCAGCGCGAGGATGGTGCATTCGCTCGCCGCCGAGCCGATCCAGGCGAACTTGGTCATGTCGTATTTGACGCCCTGGACGCGGGTGAGCTGCGCGACCGGGAGGTTGCGGTTGAAGGTGCCGATCGTCAGGCCATCGGGCTTCGCCACGTTGTAGACGTGGTTCGCCGCGATCATGCTGTTCGCACCCGGCATGTTCTGCACGATGATGGTCGGCTTGCCCGGGATGTGCTTGGGCAGGTGGCGCGCCAACAGGCGTGCCGTGGCGTCGTAGCCGCCGCCCGCCTTGTAGCCGACGATGATCGTGACCGTTTTCCCGGCATAGGGAGAGGGCTGCGCGAATCCCACCAGGGGAATCGCCGCTAGGACTGCGAGCAGCAGACTTCTCATGAACGAATCCTCCTCGTCTTAGGGTGGTGCTCGTGGCCATGACCGTGGTCATGGTCGTGCTTCAATTCGCCGGGCACGTCGGGAAAGAGCTCCTTCGACGAGGGCGCCGCGCCGCCGGTCCATTCAACGCCGCCGTGCTTGCGGGCCGCTTCGTGCAGGTCCTCGAAGGCGAGCTTGCCCGGGTCTTGCGCTACCTCGAGGCGCTGCGCCAGCCCGGCGAGCACCAGCTTCCTCACCTGGCGGCCGTTCCAGCCATCGCACAGCCTTGCCAGGGATTCGATATCGCCTTTGCGGTCCTGTAGCGGTCGGAGCGCGGGCCATTGCACGGCAAGTTCCGCGAGCGAGAGCTGCAAGATCCGTGCGATGGTGTCCGCGTCCGGCAGGGCAAAGTGCATCACGAGATCGGCACGCGAGAGGAACGCCTCGTCGATCGCGTCGATGAAGTTGGTCGTGGTGACGAACAGCACCGCAGGGAGGTTGCGCGCGATGGCGTCGATCCCGAGCATCACCGCGTCGGTCGCGCGATGCACGTCGACCGGGTTGGTCTCGAACGAGGCGCTGGTGCGGCGCACGGCGAAGCTCTCGACCTCGTCGATCAGCACCACGGTGTGAGGGCGGCGCGCGGCGAGCTCCGGGACGGTGTCCTGGAGGAGCCGCATGATGTTGCGCTGGCTTTCGCCGAGCATGTCGCTCGGGAACGCGTGCGGGTTGATCTCGACGAGCGTCGTCGCCCCTTCGCGGGCGAGCGCGAGCGCTGC
>JBJMWH010000345.1:0-7455 GCA_045810245.1 Burkholderiales bacterium
TGCCTTCCTCGTGATAGGTCACCTCGCCCTGCAGGACGTAGCTCAACGTCGGGCGGTCCTTGTGGCTGTGCAGGCCGATCACGCCGCCGGGAAGCAGCAGGATGCGGCGCATGCGCAGCGGCCGGCCCTTGACCGACTCGATCTCGTCGGTGAGCTCGAGCGAGCGCAGGTTGTCGGCGCTGAGGCCCTTGCTTTCGGCGGGCGGTTTCATCTGCCCGACCGCGATGCCGGCGGCAAAGCCGAGCGCGAGCGCGGATCCGGCTAGCAGCGAAACCTTCGTGCGAGTGAGTTGCATCGATCCTCCGTGGATGGCCTGTGGGATGAGCTAGACTGAAATCCCAAGGAGGATACATGCTGGCAAGAGGGGTCGCTGTAGCGTTTGCATTGCTTCTTGCTCAGCTCTTGAGCGACGAAGCGATCGCGCAATATCCAACCCGGCCGATCCGGTTGATCGTGCCCGCGGCGCCGGGCGGGGGAACCGACATCACCGCGCGCAGCTTCACCCCGGCGCTGCAGGACCACCTCGGCCAGCCGGTGGTGATCGAGAACCGCGGCGGCGCGGGGGGCGTCATCGGAAGCGACGTAGTGGCGAAGGCGGCGCCCGACGGCTACACGCTGCTCCTCTCTTACGTGAGCCACGCGACCAATCCCACGTTGGTGGACAAGCTGCCGTACGACACGCTCCGCGTTTTCACGCCGATTACGCTGGTCGCGCACGAGCCGACCGTGCTGGTGACGCATCCCTCGGTGCCGGCGAAGACGCTCGCCGAGTTCACGGCCTGGGCGAAGCCGCAAAGCGACAAGCTGAGCTACGCCACCGATCCCGGCAGCGCCGGGTTCCTTGCGGCGGAGCTGTACAAGCAGCTCTCGGGCGTGCGCGCCGCATACATCCCATACAAGGGCAGCGGCCCGGCCTCGGCGGACGTGCTCGCGGGCCACGTGCCCTACATGTGGTCGGTGATCTCCATCATCACGCCGCACGTCAGGTCCGGAAAGATGAAGGGCCTTGCGATCGCGGCCGAGAAGCGCGCACCCGGCCTTCCGGACGTGCCCACCACGGCCGAGGCCGGCATGCCGGATTTCGCCGTGAGCGGTTGGTACGGCCTGCTCGCGCCGGCAAAGACGCCGAAGGACATCGTCGAGAAGGTGCACGCCGCGGCGGCGAAGGCGCTGAAGGACGAGAAAGTGCTCGAGCGGCTCGCGGCCTCGGGCTCGCAGCCGATCGGCGCCGGCCCGGCCGAGCTCGACGCGCACATCCGGCGCGAGATCGCGCGCTGGGACAAGGTGCTCAAGGCCGCGGGCATCCAGCTCAAGTAGACGGATTCGGCTGGCGCGAGCACTCCTCCTTCACCTTCGTGCGAATGATGTCCGCGAGACGCAGCGCGCCCGGACCCGCGGCGTCGCGGTCGGCGAAGACGAGATAGAGGCTTCCGCTACGCTCGGCGCCCTCGCGCAAAGGAATGGGGACGAGCGCGCCGCGCTGCAGCTCACCCTGGATCGCATCCTCGGGAAACCAGGCGTAGCCGCAGCCCAGCAGCACGGCGTGAAGCGAGGTCGCCTTGTGCGACACGGTCCAGCGTTGCTCGTTGAGAAAGCCCGCCGAGCGCGTGCGCTGGAGACCCGAGTCCCGGATCACGATGTGACGGTGCTGGCGCAGATCCTCCAGCGTGGCCGGACGGCCAAGCCGATGCAGCGGATGCGACGGCGCCGCGACACAGACGGCGCGCATCGGCATCAGGGGATCGCCGAGGAAGCCTGCCGGAAGGCCAGGTGAGATCGCGAAATCGACGCGGCCTGCGACGAGCGCCTCCTCGGTGCCGCCGAGGACGGTCTCGTAGAGCTCGATGCGCGTGTCGGGTCGCTCGGCGGAAAACGCTCCCAGGCATTGCACTAGAAGCCAGGTTGGGAAAAGGATCTCGGCGGCAATCCGGATCTCCGGCTCCCAGCCCCTCGCCAGGTCGGCGGCGGCGTGCTCGAGCCGCGCGGCCTCGTCGACCAGCGTCTTGCCGCGGCGATACAGGACTTCGCCCGTAGGCGTCAGAACGGCCTTGCGGCCGCGGATCTCGAAGACCTTCACGCCAAGCAGCGCCTCGAGCTTCTGGATGCCGTAGGTGAGCGTGGACTGACTTTTGTGGAGCGCCTCGCCAGCTCTCGCATAGCCGCCCGACTCGACGACCGACACGAGCGTTGCCCACTGGTCCAGCGAGATCTTCGGTAATGCCATATCCATCTACCCAGTCGAACGATAAGAGCTAATTATTATGCTTTATTATCGAACGGATCAATAGTTAAATACCCTTCAACAGTCAATTGGAGGGCCTATGAGGATCCTGCAAATCAAGTCGAGCGTGTTCAACGGAAACGGCCAGTCAAGCCGCCTCGCGGACGAGTTCGTGGCTAGCCTGCGCGAGGAGCAGCCCAACCTCAAACTCATTCAACGAGACCTCGTGGCGGACCCGGTGCCGCATCTCGATGGCGCCCGCGCGGGCGCATTCTTCGCGAAGCCGGAAGAGCGTACCGCCGAGCAGCGGGCGGTGATCGAGTACTCGGCGGCGCTGATCGACGAGCTGCGCCGGGCCGACGTGCTGGTGCTTGGGCTGCCGATGTACAACTTCGGCGTGCCCTCGCAGCTCAAGGCATGGTTCGACCATGTCGCACGCGCCGGCGAGACGTTCAAGTACACCGAGAAAGGCGCGGTGGGCCTGCTCACGGGCAAGAAGGCGTACGTCTTCGCGACCCGCGGCGGCCTCTACGGCGAGCACGACGCGCAGACCCAGTTCGTGCGCCAGTTTCTCGGCTTCATCGGCATCGCCGACGTCGAGTTCGTGTATGCCGAAGGGCTTGCAATCTCGCCCGAGAGCCGCAATAACAGTTTGATCGCCGCCGAGGCCCGCTCGCAGCGCCTTGCAGCGCAGTTCCGGCTTGCGGCGTGACAAGGAGACCCGCAATGAAAACCCGTAACCTCGAGCGCGTGATTCCCTCGATCCCGGCCTCCGACGGCGCCGGGGTCAAGCTGCGCCGCAGCCTCGGCTCGAGCCAGCTTGCGCGCCACGACCCGTTCCTGATGCTCGACGAATTCTTCTCGGACGATCCGGACGATTACCTCGCCGGCTTTCCCTCGCATCCGCACCGCGGCTTCGAGACGGTGACCTACATGCTCGACGGCCACATGCAGCACAAGGACGATCACGGCAATACCGGCGACCTCGGCCCCGGCGACGTCCAGTGGATGAGCGCCGCCCGCGGCATCATTCATTCGGAGATGCCGCAGCAGACCGAAGGGCGCATGCGCGGGTTCCAGCTCTGGCTCAACCTGCCGGCGAAGGAAAAGATGAAGCCGGCGGCATATCGCGATATCGCCGCGAGCGAGATTCCGGTGGTTGCAAAGGACGGCGTCCAGGTGAAAGTCATTGCCGGTTCCCTCGGCGGCACCGTCGGAGCGATCCGCGGCGGGAGCACCGACCCGCACTACTTCGATGTGCATCTCGCGCCGGGCGCGGTGTTCGAAGGGACGCTGCCCGCGGGCCACAACGCGTTCCTCTATGTCTACGAGGGCGAAGTGCTCGTCGGCGAGGAGAGGAAGGCGCTCGCACATCGCAGCGCAGGCCTGCTTTCCGACGGAAATCAAGTCCGAATCGAAGCGGATTCGAGCGGCGCCCGTGTACTGCTTCTTGCCGGCAAGCCGCTGCGCGAGCCGGTGGTGCAGTACGGTCCATTCGTGATGAATACCCGCCAGGAGATCGAGCAGGCTATCGCCGAATACCAGGGCGGGACGCTGTCGCGTGGTGAAATTGGTCGCATCAAGACCGCGTAGCGCGCAGTTTCGAAACTGACTTGAAGCTCGCGTGACAAAAGCCGCGCGCGCGCGGCTTTTGTGAACCGTTCATTCCTTCTCCAGGGCCGTCTGTCGCGTGCGCGCCACGGCGCTGCATATCCGCGATTTGTTCCTCGCCATGCGCGCGGAGCGAGTGGAGAGTCAAGCCGTAAGAACAACAGGCTTGAGGGGGAAGGGCTGAATGGACACGCTTCAGGATCGGGGACACAAAGAACTACAGCGCTTGCGGCTCGAAGCCGATCTGGCGGCGAGCATCGATACGCTGTTCCGGCGCTGCCCGTCGCTCTACGGCTTTTCGGTGCAAGAGGCCTCGAAGGTCACCCGGGAACGCGCGGTCGACCACCTCGAAGGCGATCTTTACCTCGCCGATCTTGCCTGCCATCCGCTCCTCGACGAAGAGCGCTGCGCGGAGCTGTGCGAGGTCGTCTCGCATACGCTGCTCGAGCTCGTGGAAGAGCGGCCGGAGATGGCCGAGCTTTTGCCCGGGCGCACCTTCGCCCGCACGCTCCACTAACCGCGGGTGAGGCCATGAAGCGGACCCTCGCCCTTCTCGCCCTCCTCGCAGCCGCCCTGGTCTGCCGCGCCGAAGACCTCGGGCGGCCGCTGCTGCTCGTCGCCTCGCCTGCGCTGCAGGGCGCCTACAGCCATACGGCGCTGCTCGTTTTCCCGATGAGCGGCCAGCACGCGGGCTTCATCCTCAACCGCTCGACCGACGTCAAGATGGCGAGCGCATTCCCAGAGCATGCGCCTTCCGCCAAGGTGGCCGAGCCGATCTACTTCGGCGGCCCGGAGATGATGGACTCGCTCTTCGCGCTGGTGCCAAAGGATCCCGGCCCGGGTGCGGTGCGGGTCCTGGGCGACCTCTTCGTGACCGCGGAATCGGAATGCCTCGACCGTATCATCGAGACGACGCCCAACGACGCGCGCTACTTTGCCGGCTTCGTGGGCTGGCGCCCGGGTGAGCTCGAGAAGGAGATCGAGTCCGGCTACTGGTACGTCGAGCCCTTCGACCCGGCGCAGGCCTTCCGCAAGGACGCCGGCTCGATGTGGGAAGACCTGGTCCAGCGCCTCGGCAACGGCCACGCGCGCCCGACCGACCTGCACGGCGCGTAATCCGCGCCGGGATTGCCGCTAAACTCCGCCGGTGCAATTGACCGAGGCCGAGGCAGTCCCATGAAGATCTCCATGTACCAGGCGAGCGCGCCGCGCTTCGCCAACACCCTGAAGAACCTGTCCGCGATCCTCGACAAGGCGCAGGCCCACTGCGAGGCGAAGAAAATCGAGCCGGCGACCCTGGCGGGCATGCGGCTCATCGCCGACATGTTTCCGCTTTCTCGCCAGGTGCAGGTCGCCTGCGACAGCGCCAAGGGCGCGGTGGCGCGCCTCGCCGGCACCGACATCCCGAAGCACGACGACAGCGAGCAGACCCTCGCCGAGCTCAAGCAGCGCATCGCGAAGACCATCGACTTCATCCTGTCGGTGTCCCCGGACAGGATCGACGGCAGCGAGGAGCGCCAGGTGACGTTGCGTCTCGGCGGCAAGGATGTGACCTTCACCGGCATCCAGTACCTCCTCGGCTTCGCCTATCCCAACTTTTACTTCCACGTCACTACCGCCTACGACATCCTGCGCGCCAACGGCGTCGAGCTCGGCAAGCGCGACTACATCGGGACGCCGTAAAAAATCGGGGTCAGAGCCCGATTTCCGTAAGCTGCGCGTCGCTGGAAATCGGGCTCTGACCCCGATTTTTTCCCGGGCACGCTGTTTGCTCCCTCCGTGCGTTACTTCACGAAAGGGAAGCCATGGAATACGCCCAGACGAACAAGGTCCCGAGCAGCGTGGAAGAGATCCCGAGCTCGACCGAGGAGCGCATGCGCAACATGCGCGCAACGATGGAGCAGTACATGAATACGGCGTCGCAGCGCGCCCGCGAGGCGGCTGCCTATGCCGACCGCAGGGTGCAGCAGAATCCCTGGAGCGCGGTGGGCGTGGGATTCGGCCTCGGCATGGTGTTCGGCGCGATGATCACGCTGCTGGCGTCGCGGCCCAACCCGAGCATGCTCGACCGCTTCCGCTAGGGAAGCGACACGCGCGGTAACATGCGCCGACTCCCAGGAGGAGACGGCACATGCAAGGCAAGATCGGGCTGGAAGAGCATTTCGCGATTCCCGAGACGCTCTCGGACTCCAAGGGTTTCCTGGGCGATGCGGTCTGGCCCGAGCTCGAGAAGCGCCTCCTGGACATCCAGGACTACCGCCTGAGGCAGATGGACGAGAACGGCATGGAGCTCATGCTGCTCTCGCTCAACGCCCCGGCGGTGCAGGCACTCCCGGAAGCTGCGCGCGCCGCCGCGATCGCGCGGCGTGCCAACGACTTTCTCGCCGAGGAGGTGCGCAAGCGCCCGCGGCGCTTCCAGGGCCTCGCGGCCCTCGCCATGCAGGACCCGGACGGTGCCACGCGGGAGCTCGTCCGCTGCGTGAAGGAGCTGGGCTTCCGCGGCGCGCTGGTGAATGGGTTCTCCCAGATCAAAGAAAAAGAGTCCATGGTTTACCTCGACGAGGCTCGCTACCGGGATTTCTGGGCCGAGTGCGAGAAGCTCGACGTGCCGTTCTACCTGCATCCGCGCAACCCGCTGCCCGGCGCCGCCCAAATCTACGAGGGCCATCCGTGGCTTCTCGGTCCGACATGGGCTTTCGGCCAGGAAACCGCGGTGCACGCGCTGCGGCTGATGGCCTCGGGCCTCTTCGACGCGCACCCGCGGCTGAAAATCGTCCTTGGCCACCTCGGCGAGGGTCTGCCCTACAGCATCTGGCGCGTCGACCACCGCAACGCCTGGACCAAGCAGCCGCCGCGCTACCCGGCGAAGAGGCAGCTCGGCGAGTACTTCCAGGAAAACTTCTATCTCACCACGTCGGGCAACTTCCGCACCCAGAGCCTGATCGGCGCGATGCTCGAGGTCGGCGCGGACCGGATTCTCTTCTCCACCGACTGGCCGTTCGAGAACATCGACCACGCGGCGAAGTGGTTCGACGCCGCGCCGATCAGCGAGGACGACCGCAGGAAGATCGGCCGCGACAACGCCGTGCGGCTGTTCCGGTTGAACCGCGAATAGAGATTTAACCGGCGAGCTGCGCGCACTGCTCGCGCGCGTAGCGCGAGGCCACGAAGCTGTTCTCGTCGGGCCCGCCGTTCACCGCCACGATTTTCCCGTCGCGGAAGAAGAAGGTCATGGGATAGGGGCCGGCGAACTTGCCGTCCTTCTTCTCGTTGACCCAGACGCAGGTCGCCCAGCCGTACTGGCTCTCCCGCAGCACGGTATCGCGCTGGTAGAGCTGCTTCGGCTCCGAGCGGTACTCGACCACCGCCTCCTTGGGTTCGGGCAGGCGCAGATCGAGGTAGCTCTTGATCTCTTCGCGCCAACGCGAGGGCTTGGGGCCGTAATCCAGCCCGGCCATTTCTTCTTTTTTCACCGTCGTATCACAGGCGGCGGCGAGCACTAACAGGACAACGGGCAAGAATTTCTTCATCGGCGACTCCGGTTTCACTCCAGCGTGCTTGATACCGTGGCGAATTTGACCACGCCTTCCATTCTAAAATAGCCCGGATGCGCGCGCACATCA
>JBJMWH010000346.1:0-5698 GCA_045810245.1 Burkholderiales bacterium
CGCCGTCCTGAAACGCGGCCTTCGATGCCTTCTGCGGGAACGTGGACGAGGTCATTCACTGCGCGTACCGGCAGACCGGCGAAGGCGCGCGCCGCCGGATGCCGGCTCTGGGCCTCGAGCGAGGCGGCCAGCTCGAGCGCCACGGCCTCGGAAAGCGCCGCGAGCGGCAGCGTGCGGGCGAGCGCGAGCGTCCCCTGTGTCAGCGTGCCGGTCTTGTCGAAGATGACCTCGGAGGCGCGCTCGAAGGCGCCGAGGGCGCGGGCATGGACGAGGAGCACGCCGCGCGCCAGGAGCGCCGCGCTTGCGCGCGTCAGCACGACGGGCGCGGCGAGGGCGAGTGCGCAGGGGCAGGTGACCACCAGCACCGCGACCGCGATCCATGGATCGCCGGACCAGGCCCAGGCCAGCGCTGCGGCCACGACGACCGCGGGAGCGAGATGGCGCGCCACGCGCTCTGCGGCGTCTACGAGTCGGGGCCGGCTGGCGGCGGCGCGCTCGACCAGGCGCGCGATCGAGGCGGCGCGCGTGTCGGCGCCGGCGCGAGTGACACGCATCGCGAGCGGCTGCTCGAGATTGATGGAACCCGCGCTGAGCTCATCTCCAGGCTGCTTGCGCACCGGGCGCGATTCGCCGGTGAGGAGCGATTCGTCGACGCTCGAGATGCCTTCCGTGACGACGCCGTCGGCCGGCAGCCGCTCCCCTGGCGCGACGCGCGCGATCGCCCCTTTCTGCAGCGGACGCGCCGGTAGCCAGCGCAGCAGCGGATCGAGGGCGCGCGCCGCGCGGCGACGCGCCGCCGCCTCGAGGTGGCGCGCGCCCAGAAGGAGGAACGCGAGCATGCTGATCGAATCGAAATACACCGACCCGGTGCCCGAGAGCGTGGCCCAGACGCTGGCGCAGAACGCCGCTGCGAGGCCGAGCGCGATCGGCGTGTCCAGGCCGATGCGCCATTGCGCGAGCTCCAGACGCGCGCCCGAGAAGAACGGTGCGCACGAAAAGAGCAGCACCGGCGTGGTAATGAAAAGGCTGGCCCAGCGCATCATGGCCGCGGCTTCCGGCGACAGGCCCTCGTCGACGTAGGCGGGAAAGGCGTACATCATCACCTGCATCGCGCCGAAGCCGGCCACGAAGAGGCGCCACAGCGCTTGGCGCCTCTCGCGGCGCAAGACCTCGTCCTGGCGTCGCGGCTCGTACGGATACGCGTCGTACCCGACCTCGCGCACCGCGCGCACGATCGCCGAGAGCGAGGTCTTCTCCGGGTCCCACGCGACGTGGGCGCGCTGCGTAGCGTAGTCGACGTGCGCGCGCGTTACGCCTGTCGTGCGGCGCAGCGTCTGCTCCACGAGCCAGAGGCAGGCGGCGCAACGGACCCGGTCGACGATGAGCGCGGCTTCGGTTGAAGCTGCCGTTGGGTCGAGGTCCTCGATCGGCGGCAGCGCGGCGGGCGGCGCGGCGGCGCTCGAGCGCGTCTCGTAATATCCGTCGAGGCCCGCCGCGGCGATCGTGCGCGCGACCGCCTCGCAGCCCGCACAGCAGAGCTCGCGCTCGGCTCCGAGGAGCTCGGCGCGGTAGCGGCCCGGCCCGAGCACCGGCAGGCCGCAATGGAAGCAGAGGGCAGCCATTTTGGCCGAGGTTACGGGCCTGCCCTGAGACGAAATTGACCTGAGTCAAAACATGCTGCGTAAGTAAGATAAGGTGCGCCCGGAGCTTTAATCCGGCCGGTCCCACCCACATCTGACCCGATCATGAAATACAAGGATTACTACAAGATCCTGGGGGTGCCCCGCACTGCGAGCGAGGACGAGATCAAGAAGGCCTACCGCAAGCTCGCGCGGAAGTACCACCCCGACGTGTCCAAGGAGACCAACGCCAAGGAGAAGTTCCAGGAGGTCTCGGAGGCCTACGAAACGTTGCGCGACAAGGAAAAGCGCGCCGCCTACGACAGCCTGGGCAGCGGCTTCCGGCCCGGGCAGGATTTCCGTCCGCCGCCCGACTGGTTCGAGCGCTTCGGCAGCGGCCGCAGCGAGGACCTCGGCGGGGTCGACCTGGGCGACCTGTTCGAATCGCTCGGCGCCTTCGGCCGCGCCACCGGCTTCGGCCGCGGCCGCGGCGCTCGGCGCGGCCCCGCCATGGCTTTCCCGGGCGAGGATTTTGAAGTCCCAGTGCGCCTCACTTTGGACGAAGCCTTCCGTGGCACCGAGCGCACGGTCCAGCTCGACGGCCGCAGCTTCACCGCGCGCATTCCGCCCGGAGCGACCGATGGCCAGCGGCTGCGGCTGCGCGGCAAAGGCAGTCCCGGAACGAACGGCGGCGCGCCGGGCGACCTCTACCTGCAGATCCACCTCGAGCCGCATCCACTGTACCGGGTGAGCGGGCACGACCTCGACCTCGAGGTCCCACTTGCCCCTTGGGAGGCGGCGCTCGGCGCGCAGATCGAAATTCCGACGATGACCGGACGCGTCACCATGAAGGTTCCGCCGGGGTCCAAGGCGGGGCAGAAGCTGCGTCTGGCCGGCAAGGGTTTGCCGCAGCCCGGCGGAGGCGCCGGCGACCTTTACGCCGTGCTCACCATCGAGGCCCCTACCCCGCTCACCGAAGCCGAGAAAAAGCTGTTCGAGGAGCTGCGCCGGGTGTCGCGCTTCAATCCGCGCGGGCGCTTCGGCGCCTGACAGGCATGGACCTTGCGAGGGGCATTCCCGTGGCACTTACACCCCAGCAGAGCGAGGAATTGAAAGCCATCGTCGAGCAGCGCCGCGACACGCTGCTGCGCGAGTTGGGCCAGGACCTCGACCGGATGCGCAGCGACGGGCTCGAACAGGTCGTCGGCGCCGTGCCCGACCCGGGCGACGAGTCGGTGCAGAGCCTGATCCAGGACCTGGACCAGGCCGAGGCCTCGCGCGATCTCGCCGAGCTGCGCACGCTCGACGCCGCACGCGCGCGGCTGCACGAGGGAAGCTACGGCATCTGCAGCAACTGCGGCCAGGACATCGGCTTTGAGCGGCTGCGCGCCTATCCCGGCGCCGAACGCTGCATCCGCTGCCAGACCCAGTTCGAAAAGACCCATGGCAGCCCTCCCCGCACGACCCTCTAAAAAGGGGTCAGAGCAATTTTCCGGAAACAATTGACGTCCGTGAGAATGTGAACCTCAGGGCCTGCCATGCGTTGAGACTGGCATGGCCCGGCCTCCTAGGCTCGATCTACCCGGTGTACCGCAGCACGTAATCCAACGCGGCAACAACCGCATCACGTGTTTCTTCGGAGATGCGGATCGGCGGTTTTATCTCAAATGCCTGTCGGAATCGGCAGGACGTCGAGGTTGTGAGGTTCATGCGTACGCGCTCATGAGCAATCACGTCCACATTCTCGCGACGCCCGATACTTCGGGAGCAATCGGGATGATGATGCAGGATGTTGGTCGTCGTTATGTCCGCGTGATCAACACCCTTCATGGTCGAACTGGCACCCTATGGGAAGCTCGTTTCAGGGCTAGCCTGATCGATTCGGAGAATTACCTCCTGCTCTGTCAACGGTACATTGAATTGAATCCCGTAAGGGCTGGAATCGTTACGGATCCCGCTTCTTATCCCTGGTCCAGCCACCCCTATTACGCCTCGGGGCGCGCCAATGGCTTAGTCACGGAGCATGCCGTTTATCTGCGCCTTGGATCGAGCCCCGCGGAGCGGCGATCCGCCTATCTGTCGCTCTTCGCGAAGCCGCTGGACGATGTGGTCGTGGCCCGCATTCGTGAAGCGGTACGCCTACGGTCCGAGGCCGGCCCGCGAAAAGTGTTACAGGAAAATTGCTCTGACCCCTGTTAGGCTCTCAGGACGCACTTGTCGTAGAGGGTCGGAAAGACGTTTTCGGGGTCGTACTTCTCCTTGAGTTTCCTGTAGGCATCGCCGCCGTACAGGCGCTCGAATTCGTCGCGCGGGAAGAAGCTGTCGGAGTAGAGCGACTTGATGCCGCCAAGCTCGACCACCTTGCGCTCGATCATGCGGTTGAAGTGCCCCGCTGGGTGGGCCTCGCGCGTGCGCTTCACGTCCCAGAAGCCGAAGTTCACGTACCACCCTTCGCGCATGGGATAGAGCGAGAAGTTCTGCCCCGCCGCGCCCGGCCCGATGGGGCAGATCCACAGCGGCCATAGGCCAATCTCGCGCGCGAAGAACTGGAGGAACTCGGCGGCGCGCCCGATCGGGATATCGACGTCCTGGATCACCGATTCCGAGTGCAGGCCGAGCAGGCGCTCGACCTTCTTCGTGACACCCATGCGGCTGTTCCAGCGCATGATCTTGGTGTAGTGGCGCGATCCGAGCCGCTTCCGGCCGTAGAGGAACTTGCGCACGAACTTGTTCTGCGCCAGCACATTCTTCGAGCACCAGAACCAGTCCGTGTCCCAGCGCCACAGATAGTCGTGCACCGTGAGGTAGTCGTCGTGGCGCGCCGGGATCGAGCGGTAGTAGATGCGCTCGAAGGTGTAATCGCTGACGTACGGCGCCTTGTCGACGAAGTGCGCCATGGTGATGAACATCTTGTCGGGCGCGAACACCGTGCCGTCGACGAAGTCGGCGTCGCGCGCGTTGAGGCGCCGCTCGAGCTCCTGGAAGTAGATGCGCCCGTCGAAGTAGTCGAGATGGAAGAGGTGCACGAACGGCTTCACCGGCAGGGTCTTGGCCTTGACCCGCAGCGCATAGCCGAGGGTGCCGTAGGAATTGGGGAAGCCGAAGAAGAGATCGGCGTGCTCGTTCGCCGGCGTGCAGGTGACGACGCGCCCGTCGCCCAGCAGCACGTCGAGCTCGAGCACCGTGTCGTGCACCAGGCCCTGGCGGTGCGACGAGGATTCGATGCCCACGCCGGCGAGCGCGCCGCCGAGTGTGATGGTCTTGAGCTGCGGCACCACCGCGGGCATCACCTTGTGCCCCAGGCAGGCCGCGACCAGTGCCTCGTAGCTCACCATGCCCTCGGCCTCGACCCAGCCGGCCTGCGGGTCGATCGCGAGCACGTCGCGGAACGCGCTGACGTCGAGCCGGCGCCGTTGGCGCGCCGCCCGGTCGCGGAAGAGATTCGAAGTCTCTTTTCTTAGAGCAAGCGCGCCGCTTCCCTGCCTAAGCTGCGCGATCAGCGCTTCTTTTTTCGTGGTATGCGGGTTGGCGCTCGTAGAGGAAGTCCCGGGTCATGGGGTAGCTCGTGCTCGAGACATTGCCCTTGGAAAACACGATCTGGAAAAGATGGGTGCGGCCCGCCGGCGAGCGGAACATCTCGGCGCAGCCGTAGAGGTACACGCGCCAGATGCGGCGGAAGCGCTCGTCGAAGCGCTGCGGGTCGAGCGCGCGGATGCGCTCCCAGTTGCGGTCGAAGCGCTCGGCCCAGACGTCGAGCGTGAGCGCGTAGTGTCGGCGCAGGTTCTCGATGTCGAGCACCTCGAGGCCCGCCTTTTCCATCTCCACGATGACGTCGGCGAGGCTCGGAATCCAGCCCCCGGGAAACACGTACTTGCGGATGAAGAAGTCGGTGTCGATGCGGCCCACGTGGCCGATGAAATGGATCAGGCCCAGGCCGCCCGGCTTGAGGAGCTCGGCGTGCGAGCGGATCACCTCGGCGAGCTGGTTGCGTCCGGCGTGCTCGAGGCAGCCGATGCTCACCACCTTGTCGAATTGCTTCGCGCTTGTTCCGGGATTACTGCGGAAGTCCTCGTGCATCT
>JBJMWH010000347.1:0-5383 GCA_045810245.1 Burkholderiales bacterium
CTCCAGGTTCCGACGTCGCTCCACCCGGGATCGCTCTGCACCACCACCGCGTCGGCGGTCTTTTCCATCACAGCGTAGTCGATCGAATCGGACGGGCAGGCTGCGAACGCCTCGCGCTCAAGACGCAGGAAGTCGAGGTCGCGCGCGCTCCTGGCATAGGCCGCGCTCGCCGCAGCGAGCATCTCGGGGCGCAGCCGCTGCAGCTCGTCGAGGTACTTGGCGGCGGAGAAAGCGAACATGCCGCTGTTCCAGAGGAACCGCCCGCTCGCCAGGAAGCCCTCGGCGCTCGCCCGGTCGGGCTTTTCGCGGAAGCTCGCGACCTTGCATGCGCTGCCCTGGAGCGGCGCGCCGCGCTCGATGTAGCCGAACCCGGTCTCCGGCGCGGAAGGGACGATGCCGAACGTGGCGAGGTAGCCGCGGCTCGCGAGCTCGAGCGCCGAGGCCGCGTCCTGGCGAAACACCTCGGGACGCGTGATGGTGTGGTCCGAGGGAAGGACCAGGAGCAGCGCGTCCGGGCTTCGTTCGCGCGCAGCGAGCGCGGCGACGGCGATGGCCGGGGCGGTGTTGCGCCCCACAGGCTCGAGGATCATCGGCGCCGCCTGCACGCCGATCTCGCGCAGCTGGTCCGCGGCGAGAAAGCGCTGCTCGTCGTTGCACACCACGATCGGCGACTCGCAGCCGGCGATCGGACGCACGCGCAGCGCCGTTTCCTGGAGCAGCGTATGGCGCGAGAGCAGGGCGAGAAACTGCTTGGGCAGGAGCTTGCGCGACATCGGCCACAGGCGCGTGCCGGAACCGCCGGAAAGGATGACCGGATAGAATCGCAGCCCCATGGCGAGGATTCTAACGGCTCGGCGGCTGCGCCGCGCGCGGTGCGCGTCGCGGTGCGGGTCGTAATCACCGGCGCCTCGGGGTTCATCGGCCGCGCGCTTTGCGAGGCCGTACAGCGCGCCGGACATGAAGCCGTCTCTCTCGAGCTGCGCCGCACCGATTTCATCCCGGGCGACGTCGTGGTGCACCTCGCCGCCACCGCGCACCGACGCGCGGCGCCCTCCCAGCTCGAACGGGTGAACGTCGGCCTTACGAGGCAAGTGGGACAAGCCGCCGCGGCACATGGCGCTCGCCTGGTCTACCTGAGCTCGGTGAAGGTGCACGGCGAGATCTCGGCCGAGCCGTTCACCGAGCGTTCGCCGATCGCACCGCGCGACGCCTATGGGGAATCGAAGGCGAAGGCTGAGGCGGCGTTGCGCGCAATTCCGGGGCTGCGCCTGGCCGTGCTGCGTCCGCCGCTCGTCTACGGACCCGGCGTCAAGGCGAACTTCCTCGCCCTGATGCGCGCGATCTCTCGGGGCGTACCGCTGCCCTTCGCCTCGGTGAAGAATCGAAGGAGCCTCCTTTACCTCGGCAATCTTGTCGACGCGATCCTGCGCTGCCTCGAGCGCGAGGGCACCTTCCTTGTTTGCGATGGCCCCGGCCGCTCGACCGCCCAGTGGTGCGAAGCGCTGGGACAGGCGCTGGGAAAGCCGGCACGGCTGTTTGCGTTTCCAGCCGGCCTGCTACCGCGCAAGCTCGCCGGATCGCTCGAGGTCGACGCTTCCGCCCTCCGCAGCGAGCTCGGCTGGCGTGCGCCCTTTACGCCCGAAGAAGGCCTGCGGGAAACCGCGCGCTGGTACAAAGGCTTCTAGAATTGCGCCCGCATGATCGCGGCGTCGTCAGCGCTTTCCTTCCTCGTCTGCTTCGCGCTGGTCCGCGTGCTGCTCTCGCGCTTCCGCTCCTTTGCGCTCGACCAGCCCAATGCGCGCTCGCTCCACGTCTCGCCGGTGCCGCGCACGGGCGGCCTCGCGATGATGGCCGGTACCGCGAGCGCGGCCGGCTTGATCGGCGCCGAGCTCTGGCTTCCCATGTCGCTCGCGCTCGCGCTCGCCGCCGTCTCGCTCTATGACGATGTGCGCGGCCTTTCACGCCGGATGCGGTTCGCGGCGCATTTCGCCGCCGCCGGCGGGCTCGTCTGGTACGTCCTGAGCCCGATGCATCCGCTCGAGCTGCTGCTCCTCGTCCTGGCGGTGGTGTGGATCACCAACCTGTACAACTTCATGGACGGCGCCGACGGCGTGGCGGGCGGCATGACGCTGATCGGTTTTTCCGCCTATGCGATCGCGGCCTGGCTCGCCGGCGCGGCCGCGCTCGCAACCCTCTGCGCCGCCCTCGCCGCCGCGGCGCTCGCCTTCCTGATCCACAACTTCCATCCGGCGCGAATCTTCCTCGGCGATGTCGGGTCGATCCCGCTCGGCTTTCTCGCCGCCGCGCTGGGCATCGTCGGCTGGCGCCACGACGCCTGGCCGCTCTGGTTCCCGGTGCTGGTGTTCGGGCCGTTCAACGCCGATGCCACCGTCACGTTGCTCAAGCGGCTCGCGCGGCGCGAGAAAGTCTGGGAGGCGCATCGCGAGCATTACTATCAGCGCATCGTGCGCATGGGGCTCGGCCACCGCCGCGCCGCCCTCGTCGGGTACGCAGTGATGTGCGGCTGCGCCGCCCTTGCGCTCGTGGGCCGCGCGCAGGCGCCGGGCCTCCAGCTCGCGGCCTTTGCCGCCGGCAGCGCGCTCCTCGGCGCGGCAGCGCTCTGGGTCGACCTGCAGTGGTCGCGGCGCCGGGGGCCGGGATGAATTGGCGCCGCCTGCTCGCAATCGTGCACGACATCGTGACCGCGGTGGTGGCCTGGGTCCTGGCCTTCTGGCTGCGCTTCAACCTCGACATTCCGCCGGAGTTCGAGCGGGCGATGCTCGCCAGCCTGCCCTTTGCGACCGCGCTCTACGCGGGCGCATTCCTCGGCTTCGGCCTGTACCGCGGGTTGTGGCGCTTCGCGAGCCTGCCCGATCTGCGCCGCATCGTCCTCGCCGTGGGGACGGGCGCGCTCGCCGTGCCGGCGCTCTTCGCGTTGGTGCAGGCGGGCTTCGTGGTGCCGCGCAGCGTGTACCTCCTTACGCCGGTGCTGCTCGCCGCCATGATGACGGGCAGCCGCATCGCCTACCGCGCGTGGAAGGAAGGTCACTTCGGCGCGATCGTCGCCAAGCCCGGGGCGACGCCGGTCCTGGTGATTGGCGCCGGACGTGCGGCCGCGCTCCTGCTCAAGGAGCTCGCCTCGAATCCCGCCTGGCGCGTGGTCGGCCTGGTCGACGACGATCCGCGCAAGCGCGGCGCCGAGCTCTTCGGCGAGAAGGTTTTCGGCCCGGTCGCGGGCGTCGGGCAGATCGCGCAGGACCTGGGCGTCAGCCACGCCATCATCGCCATGCCGGGTGCGCCCCATGCGGTGCGCCGGCGCGCGCTCGACCTGTGCGCCGCGCGCGGCATGAACGTGATGACCGTGCCCGCCATTTCCGACATCGTCTCCGGCAAGGTGAGCGTCTCGACGCTGCGCAGGATCGAGCTCGACGATCTGCTCGGGCGCGATCCGGTGCAGCTCGACGACGCGGGGCTGCACGCCTTTCTCGATGGCCGCTCGGTGCTCGTCACCGGCGCCGGAGGCTCGATCGGCTCGGAGCTCTGCCGCCAGATCGCGCGCTTTGCGCCTGCGCGCCTGGTGCTCCTCGAGAACTCGGAGTTCGCGCTGTACTCGATCGAGCAGGAATTCAGAGATCGCGCAGAATCCGCCGAGATCGCCGCCGTCATCGGCGACGCGAAGGACGCGCGGCGTGTGCGCCAGGTTTTCGAGCGTTACCGTCCCGACGTAGTGTTCCACGCCGCCGCCTACAAGCACGTTCCGCTCATGGAAGACGACAACGCCCTGGAGGCGGTCATCAACAACGTGCTCTCGACGCTCGTGGTGGCGCAGGCCGCCATGCGCGCCGGGGCGCGCAAGTTCGTCCTGGTGTCGACCGACAAGGCGGTCAACCCGGCGAACGTGATGGGCGCCTCGAAACGGCTGGCCGAGATCGCGTGCCAGGAGCTGCAGGCGAAGTCCCAGGGTCCGGAAGCGACCCAGTTCGTGATCGTGCGCTTCGGCAACGTGCTCGGCTCGACCGGCAGCGTCATCCCGCGCTTTCGCCAGCAGATCGCGCGCGGCGGCCCGGTGACCGTCACGGATCCGGAAATGCAGCGCTATTTCATGTCGATTCCCGAAGCCACGCAGCTCGTCATGCAGGCTGCGATGATGGGACGCGGCGGCGAGATTTTCGTCCTCGACATGGGCGAGCCGGTGAAGATCGACGATCTCGCGCGCCAGCTGATCCGCCTGTCGGGATTCGCGGAGAACGACATCCGGATCGAATACAGCGGCCTGCGTCCCGGCGAGAAGCTCTACGAAGAGCCGCTCGCCGACAGCGAAACCACGCTGCCCACGCCGCATCCGAAGCTCAGGATCGCCCGGGCGCGCGCGCCGGACGAGGACGACATCGTGGGGAAGCTGATCGCCTGGCTGCAGGATCCGGGCGACACTCACGGCGACGCGGTACGCGAGCGGCTGCGGCGCTGGGTACCCGAGTACACGGGCCGGCCCCAAGCGAGCAGGACGCCGGCCACACCCCAGAAAACCAGCGCGTTCTGACGCACGAACAGCGTGTCGGTCATGTTGCGAACCAGCATGCCGGCCACCACCGCGATCAGAGCGATGCCGCACGCCGCGCGAAGATCGCTCGCATCGCGCGTTGCCCGCCAGCCTTCGCGCAGGAGCGCCGCGAGCAGCAGCAGAAAGAGCAGCAGGCCCGGCACGCCGAGCTGGACCAGCTGCTCGAGAAAGATGTTGTGCGCGTGCCAGAGGAAGGCATCGAGCTCGCGAAACTCGCCCTGCAACGGTCCCCGTAGCAGGCCGCGGCCGAATCCGTACCCGGTGAGCGGTCGTTCGCCGATCCGCTCGACGATTTCGGGCCAGAGGGCGAGCCGGGTGTCCTTCACGAGGGACTTGCCGCCGACCGCTGCGCGCTTTTCCTGAACCGCGGACAGCGCGATCGCCGCGCCGGCAACCATGGCGAGCGCGACGAGTGCGCCGACGAGCTTGGCGCGCGGGTTCCACGACGCGGGTGTGGGCGTGCGCACGATCAGGAGCCCCCCGACCAGCAAGACTTCCACCGCCAAGCCGATCCACACCGTGCGGTTCAGGGTGCAGTAGGCGCTGATGACAATGAGCAGCGCGAGAATCCAGAAGGGTATTTGGATACGCAGGCGCCAGCCGGCGCGCCATCCGTACCACGCGGTCATCACTACGCCAGGCGCCAACGTCAAAAGCGCGCTGGAATGGTCGCCGGGGCCGCCATGCAGCCCCACGAGGTAGCGCTCCCAGCCGATCGAAAACTCGCGCAGGCCGACGATCATGGCGGCGGCGGCGGCGGCGCCGATCATCGGAATGACGATGCGCGCCGCGTTCGCAGCCTGGGCGGCGATGAAGCACATC
>JBJMWH010000348.1:0-4400 GCA_045810245.1 Burkholderiales bacterium
TGTTGGTGAGCTTGTCCAGCATCTCGGCGCCGATCGGGCCGTCGATCACCTTGCGCATCTGCGCTTCGTCCTTGAACACGAACGGCATGTTGAAGACATTGAGCTCGTCGACGATCGTGCCCATCGGGCCGACCGAGATGCGCGCGATCTGCAGCGCGCCGACCTGCGCCTGCTCGGTCATTCCCTTCTCGCCGCCGAGCTGCATCGACGGGTACATCTGGATCGACAAGCGCCCGCTGGTGGCCTTCTCGAGCTTCGCGCCCATGCGCACGATCGCCTCGACGGTCGGATAGCCGAGCGGGTGCACGTCGGTGGCCTTGAGAACCTGCTTCTGCTGCGCGAAGGCCGCGGCGCTCGCGCACAGCACGCCCGCCGCCGCTGCGGCGCCGATGAAATGGCGTCGATCCATGGAATCCTCCTCTGATAAGATTCGTCAGTCATCATACAACCGTGCCGAATCACGTCAAGCCGCAGGAGTTCAAGATTCGGCCGCTGGCCGCGGAGCACAAGCTCTCGCGGGGGCTGTTCGAGCAGCTCGCCGATCAGATCAAGAGCGGACACCTCGCGCCGGGCGCGCGCCTGCCGACCGAGCACGCACTGACGCGCGCGGCGCGGGTGAGCCGCACCGTGGTGCGGGAAGCCGTGGCCGCGCTGCGCGCCGAAGGGCTGGTCGTCACGCGCCAGGGCGTGGGCGCGTTCGTCTCGGCCGAGCCGCAGCACGCACCGTTCCGCATCGAGCCCGAGCGCATGCAGACGCTCGCCGACATCCTCAATGTCATGGAGCTGCGCCTCGGGGTCGAGATCGAGTCGGCTGGCATCGCCGCGGCGCGCGCCTCGAAAGTCCAGTTGCGCGCCATCGGCAATGCCTTGAATGCCATCGAAGAGGCAAGCGCCGCGGGGCGCTCGGCGGTGGACGAGGATCTCGCCTTCCACCGCGCCATCGCCCATGCCACCGGCAATCCGGAGTTCGCGCGCTTTCTGCAGTTCATCGGCCGGCACCTGATCCCGCGGCGCACGGTCAGCGGGCTGCCCGAGCGCATGGGCGGGCACAAGGCCTACCTCGCGCTGATCCAGGAGGAGCACCGCCGCATCTTCGAGGCGATCCGCGGCCGCGATCCGGGCGCGGCGCGCGAGGCGATGCGCCGTCACCTCACCCGCTCGCTCGAGCGCTACCGCAAGCTGGCCGCAGAGCGGCAAGCCGCCGCTTGAACATCCTGCTGACCCACTCGCCGGAGGCAATGCGGCTCTATTACGGCGAACGAGCCTTGACCGGTCTGCGCAAGCTGGGAGACGTGGTTCTAAATGAAAACTCAGGCCCGCTGGAAGGCGAGGCGCTCATCGCTGCCGCGCAGGACTGCGACGTGATCGTCTCCTACCGCCAGTCGCCCGGACCGGCGGCGCTGTTCGAGCGCCTGCCGAAGCTGAAAGCGTTCCTGCGCTGCGCGATCGACATCCGCAACGTCGACGTCGCGGCGGCGAGCCGGGCGGGCGTGCTCGTCACCCAGGCGAGTGCCGGCTTCGTCACCGCGGTCTCGGAGCTGGTGATCGGGCTGCTGGTCGACCTTTCACGTGGTGTCACGCGCTCGACGATTGAATACCGAAACGCTCGCGTGCCGCAGGCGACGATGGGGAAAGAGCTTCGCGGAAGCACGCTCGGCGTCATCGGTTACGGCGCGATCGGACGGGAAGTAGCGCGGATCGCCCGAGCCCTGGGGATGCGCGTTCTGATCAACGACCCTTATGTGAAGGACGTCGAGCAAACGGCATTCCACGACCTGCTCGGGGAGTCCGATTATGTCGTGCCGCTCGCCGTCGCCACCGCCGAGACCGAAAACCTGATGAACGCGTCTGCATTCGCGAGGATGAAGCGCGGGGCGTATTTCATCAACGTCTCGCGCGGCAATCTGATCGACGAGGCGGCGCTCGAGGCAGCGCTCGACTCGGGACAGCTCGCCGGCTGCGCCATGGACGTCGGCCGCGCGCCGGATCAGATGCCCACGCCGCGCCTCGCCGCACGCCCGGACGTGATCGCGACGCCGCATACCGCGGGGCTGACGGTGCCGGCGATCGAGCACCAATCGCTCGAGACCGTGGCGCAGGCGGCCGAGATCGTCAGGGGACGCGCCCCGAAGGGCGCCGTGAACGCCGCACACTGGAAGAGAAGGCCATGAAAACGGTGCTGATTACCGGCGCCGCCGGCGATGTCGGATCGCATCTGCGCAGGGAGCTTGCGGGAAAGTACGCCCTGCGCCTGTCCGACAAGAGAAGCCTTAAGCCGGCCAAGGACGAAAAATTCATCCGCGCCGATATCTCGAAGATGCCCGACGCGCTGAAGATCACGAAGGGCGTCGACGCCATCGTGCATCTGGGCGGCTACTCCGTCGAGGGTCCGTGGGAAGTGATCCACCAGGCAAACATCGTCGGCTGCTACAACATCTTCGAGGCCGCGCGCCGCAACAAGGTGAAGCGCATCCTCTTCGCCACCAGCAACCACGCGGTCGGCTTCTACCGCCGCGCCCAGGTCATCGACCACAAGGTCTACATCAAGCCCGATGGGCGCTACGGCGTATCGAAGGTCTTCGGCGAGGCGCTCGGCAGCCTGTATGCGGACAAGTACGGCATGCAGGTTTTCCTGATGCGCATCGGCAACGTCAATCCGGAGCCGCTCGACAAGCGGCGCCTCTCGATCTGGCTCAGCCCGCGCGACCTGGCGCAGCTCGTGCAGATCGGCATCGACCATCCCGACGTCAAGTTCGAGATCGTCTACGGCGTGTCCGGCAACAAGAGGAGCTGGTACGATAACTCCAACGCCGCCCGCCTGGGGTACCGGCCGCTCGACAACGCCGAGAAGTACGCCGAGGAAATCCTGGCGAAGGAGAAGGAAGGCGATCCGCTCGCCGAGCTGTACCAGGGCGGCATCTTCACGGTCGCCGAGGAAGTGCCGAACCCGGCCGCCCCTAAACGAGCAGCAAAGAAATGAAAATCACCGTGCCGCGAATCTCAGTGCCTGGCGGCGCCTGCGACACGCACATGCACTTCTACGACGGCGCGCTGAACGCGAAGCCCGGCACGCCCAATCCGGGCCACTTCACCGTGCCGATGTACCGCGAGCTGCAGAAGAAGCTCGGGCTCGAGCGCGTCATCGTGGTGCAGCCCAACGCGTACGGCGACGACAACACCGTGACCTTGAACGCGATGAAAACGCTCGGCAAGAGCGCGCAGGGTGTCGCAGTGGTCAAACCCGGCGTGAGCGACCACGAGCTCGACCGGCTCACCAAGGCCGGCATCTGCGCGCTCCGCATCATGACTCTCCACGGCGGCACGCTCGGGTTCGACGTCATGGACGCGCTCATGGCGCGGGTGCACCCGTTCGGCTGGCACGCCAACATCCAGCTCGACGGCCGCGAGCTGCCGAAGTACGAGGCGCAGATCGAGCGCCTGCCCGGCAAGTTCGTCATCGACCACACCGGGAAGTTCCTGGAACCCGTCGGGACCGACTCTGCGCCGTTCAGGTCCTTGCTCAACCTGGTCGATACCGGGCGTTGCTGGGTCAAGCTCTCGGCGCCCTACGAGACCTCGAAGACCGGCCCGCCGAAATACGAAGACGTTGGGAAACTCGCCAAGGCGCTGGTGAAGCGCGCGCCCGAGCGCATGCTCTGGGCGTCGAACTGGCCGCATCCGTCGGTCCGGCCCAAGGTGCCCGACGACGTGGAATTGCTGGAGATTCTGCTCGACTGGGCGCCCGACGAAGGCACTCGCAAGAAGATCCTCGTCGACAATCCCGCCGAGCTCTACGGTTTTTAGGGTCGGGCTGATCGCAAGATCTACGAGGTCATCCAAGGGGGCAAGCACCATGAAGAAGACACTGACCGCTGCGCTCGCCGCGGCAGCATGCGCATTCGCCGCGCCGGCGCCGGCTCAGAGCGTCGGCGTCGCCGGCGGGTTCAGCAAAGGCAAGACGCACCTGGTTGCCACCGCCGGCACCGGCTCTGCCTTCGATGAGAGCTATCTCGTCCTCGGCCTCGGGGCGAGCTACTACCTTTTCGATGGCTTCAACGTAGGCCTGCACTTCGAATCATGGACCGGAGCCGATCCGAAGCTCACCAAGATTACGCCTTCGGTGCAGTACGTGTTCTATCAGGTCGAGCGCGTGAAGCCCTACGTCGGCTTGTTCTACCGGCGCACCAGCATCAGCGGTTTGGACGACCTCGATTCCGTCGGCGGCCGCGCGGGCGCCTATCTGCAGCTCGGGCGCAACGCTTACCTTGGACTCGGTGCGGTCTACGAGTCCTACATCGACTGCAATACCGGCACCTATCGCAAGTGCAACAGCACCTACGGCGAGGCGAGCCTCACCTTCGCGTTCTAGTTTCTCCTGCATTGATGGTTCGACAGGCGTT
>JBJMWH010000349.1:0-2568 GCA_045810245.1 Burkholderiales bacterium
AGAACCGGAGCGTGCGCGCCGTGACGCCGCATTCCTTCACGAGGTCGCGAATGGTGAAGATCTCGCGGTCCACGTCAAAGCTCGGCTCGGTGGCCATCTGTCGCGCCGGCATGAAGCACCTCTTGTTCGGTGAATGTATCACCAGTTGACGTAAACGTAAAGCGGCAAGATTCGCCCTCGCGGCTTGTTCCTATTGTGAATTTCCCCGGGCGCCGAAATCCGGAGCGAGTCAGCCTCGATGGGCTGCTGCGGGGCACCGGCGTTCGGCGCCTCTGATTTCAGTCCACCCGGACGATTTTGCCGACCGGCATGAATACGCCAGAAGTCACCAGGGCATCCTTGATGTTCAACTGCGGCCGCCATGGTGCCGGGCCAAATGAAACAGGCTCGGATCTCCGGCCAATCCGGGGCAGCCGACGCGCCGCCAAACCTTAACGGCTTATTTACCCTAAGGCGGAAAAGTCGGGTCCGGGGACACAAGGACCGCGCCCGCCCTCACGTGCCGTTAACAAGCGTTGCCGACACGGCCGCTGGGTCCTCCCCGTCGCGAGCGAGAACACGGGTCGAGCGCATGAAGTCAGCCGCAGCGTGGAACGTGAAGGGCGTCGGCGCCGATGCACGCGAGACAGCGCGCGAAGCCGCGCGGCGCGCCGGCCTCTCGGTCGGCGAGTGGCTCGATTCCGTCATCATGGAATCGGCCGACGAGACCGACCGGAGCGCAGACGAGAGCGCAGAAGACGGCGACCTTTCCACCATCCACCAGCGCCTCGATGCCCTGGCGACACGCCTCGGCAAGCTGCGGTCCGCCGGCAGACCGCGCGCAAGCGACCGGGGCGGCGACGACATCGGCTCCGACCTGCGCGGGTTGGAAACCTGGCTCTCCGGCATCACCAAAGACTTGGCGCGATGCGGCGAGGAGACGCCGCAGCGCGTCGCCGACGCCATCAACGGGTTGAACGAGCGCCTCGACAACCTGATCGACAGCGGACGCGTTGCGGCCAGCGAGTTCGGGCGGCGGGTCCGTCCGCTCGACGAGCTCAACGGGGAAACCCGGCGCACGGCATTCCCCTTCAAGCAGCGGACAGAGGCGACCGGGGACGTGGTCAGCGAGATCAAGACACGTCAGCACGCCGTTGATGGAGCGTCCGGCAGCGATCCGGGCGACGAGCTCGATCGCCGCACCGATACGCCCGGTTGGCGCGATCCCACCTCCGAACTCGACCGGCACCTGCGCACGCTCACGCGCCAGCTCGACATGATGCGCCGGCCTTGTGGCTTCGAAGACTCGGTCGCGGCGCTGCGCCACGATCTCGGCACGATCGGCGACGCGCTCTCGAAGGCCATGCCGCGCTGCGCCCTGGATGCCTTGGAAAACGAGGTGCAGTCGCTCGCCGATCGCGCCGGCCGCGGTCGCCGTCGCCATGGCGACAGCGCCGGAATCGCCGCCATCGAGCGCCGGCTCGGCAAAGTGCATGACGAGCTGAACGAGCTCACGCCGGCGGAAAGCGTCGGCGGCCTGGAAGCGGCCGTTGAGTCACTCTCGCGCAAGATCGACGTCCTGGCGTCCAGCGGCCCCGACCTCGCGGCGCAGCAGCACCTCGAGACGGCCATTGCCGAACTGAGCGGGCTGACCGGGCGCGTGGCATCGGGCGAGGCCTTGGCGGCGCTGGCCAGAGAGGTGCGCGCGCTGGCGGAGCGCATGGACCGGTTTGCCGCGTCGGCAGGCAAGAATGCCGTGTCCTCGCTCGAGCAGCGCCTCGAAACGCTCAGTGACACCATCAACGCACGTGCCGCCGAGGCCGGGCGGGCGGTGTCGTCTCGGCTCGAACCGTTGCTTATCGCGCTGTCGGCCCAGCTCGAACGGCTCGATCTCGGCGGCAACGATCAAGCCGCGCTCGAGCATATCGGAGGTGAGATTGCCAAGCTTGCCGACAAGATAAACGCGTCCGACGCGCGCCTCGGAAATATCGACTCGATCGAACGTGCCTTGGCCGATCTCTTTCTGCAGATCGAGGAGACCCGCGCGAACACCGTCGAAGCCACCGAGTTCAAGCGCGATCTCGCCGACCTGCGCCTGACGCAAACGGAAGCCGAGCTGCGCACCCAGCAGATATTCGAAGCCGTCCAGGACACCATCGAGCGCCTGGCCAATCGCCTCGCCGCCATGGAGGGCGAAGCGCAAGCCGAGCCGGCGCAACCGCCTCTTGCGACCCCGGCGCGGGTTCCCCCGATCGCAATGCCCGCCCCCGCGGCCCCGCCGGCCAAGACGCCAGCTCCGCAGAGCGGCAAATCGCCGGCTCCGGCGCGAGCCGCTGAGCGCGCGGCAGCGATGCCGCCCGCCCCTCGTGCCTCGATCGATCCGGACCTTCCTGGCGATCATCCGCTCGAGCCCGGCTCCACGGGATCGCGGGGACGCAAGGCCAGTCCAGGGCAGCGAATTTCAGGCGAAGGAGGGCCGGCGCCGATCAAGCCCAATACGTCGCCGGAGGCGGGCGACAAGGCCAATTTCATCGCCGCGGCACGACGCGCCGCCCAGGCGGCCGCGGCCGGAGCCCTGCCGGGCGTAAA
>JBJMWH010000350.1:0-2657 GCA_045810245.1 Burkholderiales bacterium
TTGGTGACTTTGGCCTTCTGCTCGTCCTTCGTGCCCCGCTTCCAGATCGACAGCGGCTCGGCGACGATGTTGGCGACCTTGCGCCGTGGGTTCAGCGACGAGATCGGGTCTTGGAAGATCATCTGCATGCGCGTGCGGGCCTCGCGCATGTCGTTGCCGGCCAGCTTCGTCAGCTGCTTGCCCTCGAGCATGATCGAGCCGCTCGTCGGCCGGGGGAGCTGCATGATCGCCCGGCCGGTGGTGCTCTTGCCGCAGCCGCTCTCGCCGACGAGGCCGAGCGTCTCGCCCGCGCCGATCGAGAAGCTCACGCCGTCGACCGCGTGGATGTGGCCGACCGTGCGCCGGAGCAGCCCGGTTCGCACCGGGAAATAGGTCTTCAGATCTTCGACTTCGAGGACGCTAGGCATAGACACGTTAGGTATATAGACAGGCCGCCCAGTGGCCCGGCTGCTTTTCCTCGTAGGGGATGTCCGTGCTGCGGCATTTCGCGCTCGCCTGCGGGCAGCGCGGCGCGAACGCGCAGCCCGGCGGCAGGTTGGAGAGCGCCGGCACCATGCCCGGAATCTCCTGCAGCCGCGCCGCCGCGCGCCGCGGGATCGAGTTCATCAGGCCCCGCGTGTACGGGTGCAGCGGCCGGGCGAAGAGCTCGCCGACCGTCGCTTCCTCGACCTTGCGCCCGGCGTACATCACGATCACCCGCTCGGCGGTCTCCGCGACCACGCCGAGGTCGTGGGTGATCATGATCATCGCGGTGCCGAGGTCGCGCTGCAGCCGGCCGATCAGCTCGAGGATCTGCGCCTGGATCGTGACGTCGAGCGCCGAGGTGGGCTCGTCTGCGATCAGCACCCGGGGGCGGCAGGCGAGCGCCATGGCGATCATCGCCCGCTGCCGCATGCCGCCGGAGAGCTGGTGCGGATACTCGCGCGCACGCTGCGCCGGCTCGGGGATGCCGACGAGCTGCAGGAGCTCGACCGAGCGCGCGAGCGCGGCGCGGCGCGACAGCCCTTCGTGCAGCATCATCGATTCGCCGATCTGCCGCCCGATGGTCATCACCGGGTTGAGCGAGGTCATCGGCTCCTGGAAGATCATCGAGACGAGCTTGCCGCGCACGCGGCGCATCGCCGCCTCGTCGATCTCGAGCAGCTCCCTGCCTTCGAGGCGCACCGAACCGCCGACGATCCGCCCCGGCGGGTCGGCCACCAGGCGCATCAGCGAGAGCGCCGTGACGCTCTTGCCGCAACCCGACTCGCCCACGATGGCGAGGGTTTCGCCGTGGCCGAGGGTGAACGAGACGCCGTCCACGGCCTTCACCATCCCCGCGCGCGTATGGAAGCGCGTCTGCAGTTTCTCTACCACGAGCAGCGACGAGCTCATCTGCGCTGCCGCGGATCGAGCGCATCGCGCATCGCGTCGCCGAGGAGGTTGGTGCCGAACACGACCAGGCTGATGGCGATCCCGGGATAGATCACGAGCCACGGTGCGGTGCGCATGTATTCCGCCGCCGACTCGGAGAGCATGCGGCCCCAGGACGGATGGGGCTCGGGAATGCCCAGCCCGAGGAATGACAGCGCCGATTCGACCAGGATCGCCGAGCCGACCTGCGCGGTCGTGAGCACGATAAGCGGCGCCAGCGTGTTCGGCAGCACGTGGCGCAGCGCGATGCGCGTCTCGCTCATGCCCACCGCGCGTGCGGCCTCCACGAACGGCATCTCGCGCAGCGTCAGCGTGTTCGAGCGGATGATGCGCGCCACGTTCGGCACCAGCGGGATGGCGATGGCGATAATCGTATTGGTGAGCGAGGGGCCGAGCGAAGCCGCCATCACCAGCGCCATGACGAGGAGCGGCAGCGACTGCAGGATGTCGACCAGGCGCTGCATCAGGAGGTCGAAGGTCCCGCCGAGGTAGCCCGAGGCGAGGCCGATCGCGACGCCGATGAGGCAGCCGAGCGCGGTGGCGCACAGGCCCACGGCGAGCGAGATGCGCGCGCCGTGCACGATGCGGCTGAAGACGTCGCGGCCCATGAAGTCGGCGCCGAGGAGGTGCATCCCGCCCGGACGGGCGAGCGAGGCGGGCGCGTCGGTCGCCGTCGGGTCGAAGGGCGCGATGGTCCCTGCGAGCAGGGCGGTGAGCACGAAGAGCGCCATGATCAGCGCGCCGATCGCGCCGAGCGGGTAGCGCCGCACGAAGTAGAGCGTCGTTTGTATCAAGTCAATTACCGAAATTGATGCGGGGGTCGAGCACCATGTACAGCATGTCGACCAGGAAGTTGACCAGCACGACGACGAGCGCGATGAGCATGACCAGGTTCTGCACGATCGGGTAGTCGCGCCAGCGGATGGCTTCCACCAGGAAGCGCGCCACGCCCGGGATGTTGAACACGGTTTCGGTGACGATCAGCCCGCCGATCAGGAACGCCGCCTCGATGCCGACGATGGTGACGACCGGCAAAAGGGCGTTGCCGAGCGCATGCCGGTAGTTGACCGCCGTCTCGGAGGCGCCTTTCGCGCGCGCCGTGCGCACATAGTCCTGGCGCAGCACCTCGAGCATCGACGAGCGGGTGAGCCGCATCACCAGCGCCGAGCTGCGAAACCCCACGGCCGCGGCCGGCAGGGCGAGGAGGCCGAGCTCCTTCCAGAAGCTCTCCGGGGTGCTGCGAT
>JBJMWH010000351.1:0-6512 GCA_045810245.1 Burkholderiales bacterium
CTGCGACACCGTGAAAAAAGCGCGCGCCTGGCTCGACCAACACGGTGTGGAATACCGGTTTCACGACTACAAAGTGGCGGGAATCGACATGGCACGGCTCGATCGCTGGTGCGGCGAGGTCGGCTGGGAGGCGCTCCTCAACCGCGCCGGCACCACGTTTCGGAAGCTCGCCGATTCCCGCAAAGAGAATTTGAACCAGGAAAAAGCCCGCGCGCTCATGCTGGCGCAGCCCTCGGTCATCAAGCGTCCGGTGGTCGAGGTCGGCGGCAAGCTGATCGTCGGCTTCAAGCCCGACCTCTACAAGTCTCTCCCGTGGTGAGCGACGCGCAGCCCGACGAGCACTTCATGCGCCACGCGCTCGAGTTGGCGCGGCGAGCGCAGGCCGAGGGCGAGGTTCCGGTCGGGGCGGTCGTGGTGCTCGAGGAAAAGGTGATCGGCGAAGGCTGGAACCGCCCGATATCGGCGTCCGACCCGACTGCGCATGCGGAAATCCAGGCCATGCGCGCCGCGGCTTCGACGCGAAAGAACTACCGGCTGGTCGGCGCAACCCTGTACGTGACGCTCGAGCCGTGTGCGATGTGCGTCGGCGCCATGTTCCATGCCCGCATCCGCCGCGTGGTGTTCGGCGCCGCCGACCCGAAGACGGGCGCTGCGGGCAGCACCGTCGATCTCTTTGAGGAAAAGCGTTTGAATCATCATGCCCTCGTGCAAGGCGGGGTGCTCGCCGCCGAGTGCGGGGCGCTCCTCAGCGGCTTTTTCGCCTCGCGCCGATGAAAATCGAGATCAGCATTCCGCGCCAGACCTTGGTGTTGCGCGACGGAAAGCGCAACGTATTCAAAACCTACGCGGTGTCGACGGCTAAGAAAGGCCCCGGCGAGAAGAACGGCAGCCTGCAGACGCCGCGCGGCCGGCACATCGTGCGTGCCAAGATCGGCGCCGGCCAGCCGCTCAACACCGTGTTCGTGCGCCGGCGCCCGACGGGCGAGGTCTGGTCCTCGGAGCTCCATGGGAAATTCCCGGGACGTGACTGGATCCTGACGCGCATCCTGTGGCTTTCGGGCTGCGAGCCGGGGAAGAACCGCCTGGGCGACGTCGACACCATGCGCCGATACATCTATATCCACGGCTCGCCCGATTCAGCCGAGATGGGCAAGCCCGGCTCGATCGGCTGCGTCCGCATGCGAAACGCCGACATCGTCGAGCTGTTCGATCTCGTCGCTCCGTACACGCCGGTAGAGATTCATGCCTAGGAGGAGAAGGTCGTGTCGACAATCCTGATCACCGGTGCCGGTCGCGGCTTGGGTCTGGAGCTCGCGCGGCAGTACGCGCGGGACGGCTGGCGGGTCATCGGCACCGTCCGCGAGGGCGATCTGAAGGACGTCGGCGCGGAGTCACTGAAGGTCGATGTGACCGACTTCGACGGCGTAAAGGCGCTCCAGGCAGAGCTGAAAGGGGAGGCGCTCGACGTTCTCTTCTGCAATGCCGGCATCATCGGCAAGCGCGGCATGGCGCTCGGCAGCTTCGATTACCCAGAGTGGGAGAAAGTGCTGCGGGTCAACGTCCTCGGCGCGGCGGCGGTGATCGAGGCGCTGGTGGAGAACGTGGCGGCGAGCGAGCGCAAAACCATCGCGGTGATGTCGAGCCGCCTCGGCTCGATCTCGGAGACGAGCGGCATGACGCTGCCGTACTCGACCAGCAAGGCGGCGCTCAACCTGCTCGCGAAGGCGCTCGCCGAGACGCTGCGACCGCGAGGCGTCCTCGTCGCGGCCCTGAGCCCCGGCTGGGTGAGGACCGACATGGGCGGGCAGGGCGCGCCGCTCGCCCCCGAGGTCTCGGTGCGCGGGCTGCGCAAGGTGCTCGGCGGCCTGCGCCGCGAGGATTCCGGCAAGTTCTTCTCCCACGACGGCTCGCAGATTCCCTGGTAGGGCCGTCAGGCTCGTCTCAGGCTCAAGGTCAGCGGAAGTGCGACGGCGCAAAGGGCCGCCATGAACCAGAACGCCTGCGGCCCGAGCGAGCTGTACAGCGAGCCCGAGGCGAGCGTGAGAAGGGCACTGGCGGCACCGACGCCGACCGTGGCGTAGAGCGCCTGCGCGGTACCCTCGAATCCCGGCGGCACCGTGCGCGCGAGCACCCGCATGCACGCGAGGTGGAACAGCGCGAAGGTCAATCCGTGCAGCGGCTGCACCAGTGCGACCGCAGCTACCTCCGCCGTCTGCGCCATGACCGCCCAGCGCAACACACCGGCCACGGCGGCGAGCGCCATCGCTCCGGCTGGCGTCAGCCGCGTCACCAGCACCGGACCGATAAACCAGAACACCAGCACCTCGGCGGCGACGGCTTCCGACCACAACAGGCTCGAGATCTCCGGGCTGATGCCGGCCGCGCTCCAGCGGATCACCGCGAAGGCGTCGTTCATCGCGTGGCTTCCGAGCACGAGCGCCGCAAGAAGCACCAGGTTCCGGTAGCGCGCAATTCGGAACAATGAGCGCAGCGATGCGCCTTCGCCGACGCTCGATTCCGATTTCGGCCGGGGGCGGTGCTCGATCTCCGGTACCCGAACCGCGGCGAGGGCGGCGGCGCCGAGGAGCAGCGCCTGCAGCGGCACGATGACCACCAAGCCGAACGCCCCGATCGCCTGTCCCGAGACCAGCGTGCCGAGGATGAACGCCGCGGAGCCGGTGCCGCGCACCCGGCCGTACTCGAAGCTGCGGGCGCCGAGCGCCAGCGCGTCGGCGAGCACGCTCATCGGCGCGAGCGCCCATGCGTGCAGCACCATCACGGCGAGCACCATCCAGAATCCACGCGCCCAGAGATAGCCCAAGGTCACCAGCGCCGCGGTCGCGATCGAGACGACCAGCATGACCCGCAATGCCTGTACGAGATCCGCGATGCGGCCCGCGAGCGGCGCCGAGACCAGGCGCATCGCGGTGCCGGCGGCGAGCGCCATCCCGATCTCCTGCGGCGACAGCCCGCGCCCGCTGACGAAGGCAGGCAGGAAAGGCGAAGCGACGCCGTAGGCGGCATACATGGCCGCGTACAGCGCTACGAATTTGGGCAGCGCCGTCACTTCAAGAGCGCGGCGATACTCTCCAGGTAGGGCGGAGAAGCGATGCCCTTCTCACTGATGATCGCGGTGACGAGCTCAGCAGGCGTCACGTCGAAAGCCGGATTGCGCACCGACACGCCCTCCGGCGCCCAGCGAGTGCCGCGGTAGCCGGTGACCTCGGCGGCGGCGCGCTCCTCGATCGGGATCTGCGAGCCGTCAGGGATTTTCGGGTCGAACGTCGAAAGCGGCGCCGCGACGTAGAACGGAATGCCGTGGCGCTTCGCCAGCACCGCGAGCGGGTAGGTGCCGATCTTGTTCGCGACGTCGCCGTTCGCGGCGATGCGGTCGGCGCCGACGATCACCACGTCGACTTCGCCCCGGCTCATGAGATGGCCTGCCATGCTGTCCGTGATGAGGGTGCAGGGGATGCCCTCGTGCACCAGCTCCCACGCGGTGAGCCGCGCCCCCTGGAGATAGGGACGCGTTTCGTTGGCGATCACTGAAATGTTCTTGCTTTTGGATGCCCTGATGACCCCGAGCGCGGTGCCGTAACCCGCAGTCGCGAGCGCGCCGGTGTTGCAATGGGTCATCACGCGGGAGCGCTCGCGGATGAGCTCGGCGCCGAGCCTGCCGATGGCGCGGTTCGCCGCAAGGTCTTCCTCGAAGATCGCACGCGCTTCGGCCTCGAGGTCCTTCGCCTTCTTCATGCGCTCGAGCGCCCAAAAGAGGTTAACCGCCGTGGGACGGCTTTTGGCGAGGATCTCGTACGCCTCCTTGCTTCCTTTGCCCAGAACGACCCCGAAGGCGGCCGCACAGCCGATCGCCGGCGCCCCGCGCACCACCATGTCGCGGATCGCTTGCGCGACCTCCTGGGCTGTGCGGCAGCCTACATAGACGGTCCTGTCGGGCAACAGCCTTTGATCCAGCAATTCGAGGCGACTTCCCTTCCAGCGGATCGGCTCGACCGCCGACCCCCTGTGAAGGGGGTCGTGGGCCCGGCGCGGAGCGGCGGGCGAGCGGGGGGTTTGGGCCTTCGCGCGGCGGGTCGGCTTCTTCACGAGAAAACCAAACCCCCCGTTCGCGTTGCGCTCGCTTCCCCCCTTTTCAGGGGGGCAAGAAGCGCGCTCATACCACGCGCTCGTTGCCGCCGTCGACGGGAACCTGCGCGGCGGTGGTCTTGGCGAAGAGCGCGCCGCACATCTCGGCGGCGAGCTCGGCCACGTCCTTCGACGCCACCTCGGTTTTGAGGAGGTTGTTCTTCTTGTACTGCTCGACGGTGAGGTTGTAGGCCTTGGCACGCGAGGCAAGCACCTCTTCGGTCCAGAGCGCGGTGTCGTACACCGCGTTCGGATGGAGCGAGTTGATGCGGATGCCGTCCTTGGCCCACTCGAGCGCTGCGACGCGCGCAAGCTGGTTGAGCGCCGCCTTCGAGGCCGAATAGGCGGCCGCGCCGGGTCCGGGCGCCGCAACGTTCTTCGACCCGATCACCACGATGCGCCCGCCGCGCGGCGCCAGCCGAAGCAGCGCATGGCAGGCCTGCAAGACGAGAAGGTTGGCCTCGACGTTCACCGTCATCGCCGAGCGCCAGCTCTCCGCGGGAATTTCCTGGATCGACTGGGAGGAGGGGAAGATGCCCGCGTTCAGCACCAGCATGTCGACGCCGCCGAAGCGCCGCACGCCCTCATCGAGTACCTTTTGAATTTGTTGTTGATTGGTTAAGTCGCAGGTCAGGCCGAGGACATCGGGCCGTTTCCACATGTTCTCGATAGCAGGATTGCGGTCGAGTCCGATTACGGCCGCACCGCGCTTGAGGAACGATTCGGCGCAGGCCTTGCCGATGCCGGAAGCGGCACCGGTGACAAGCGCCACCTCGCCGGAAAAGGCGGGCGCAGAGCCCGCTTTGCGCAGCTTCGCCTGCTCCAGGTCCCAGTACTCGATGTCGAATGTGTGCCGCTGATCGAGCGCGCGCCAGCCGCCGAGCGCCTCGGCGCGAAGAATTACGTCGATGGTGTGGTCGTAGAGCTCTTCGACGATTACCGCGTCCTTCGCCGTGCGCCCGGCCGCGGCGAAGCCGAGCACGGGGTCGAGCGCCATGCGCGGCGCCGCGTCGAGCATGGTCTTCTTTTCCTTCGCCTTGGCGGAGAAGCGCTCGAAATACTCACGGTACCGGCCGGCGTACCCGGCGACATCGCGCCCGAGCATCGGGAACGGCCTGGTGCGGATCACATGGTCGGGCGTCGCGGGACCTTGCTGGGACAGCTTCTCGACGTCGGGGCGCTGCGCGAAGCTGCGGAACTTCTCGCTGCCGTTGATTTTCACGATGGCTGGAAACCCAGCCTGGTCGGACATCGCTCGCCGAAGCTTCGCGATGTCCTCGCGGATAAAACCTGGGGCCGTTGCGTGTTTCACAGGGGGAAACGCGACGTGCCATGCCTTCTTGTTTGCGAGGTATTCCTCGGCCATCGAGACGAGCTCGATCATGAGCTCATAGGAACTCCTCGCGTCGGGGCCGAAGGAGAACACGCCGTGCGAGAGCAGCACCATGCCCACGGTTTTCTTACCCGCCTGCTTCGGGAACTCGCGTGCGCAATAGGCCGCGAGGTCGAAGCCGGCCATGATGTAGGGAACCACCACGACACGCTCGCCGTAGATCTCGCGGATGCGCTTCTCGCCCTCGGGCGCATTCGAGACTGAGAGCACCGCGTCGGCATGGGTGTGGTCGACATACTTCTGCGGGAGGATGGCGTGCAGGATGGTCTCGACCGAAGGCGACGGCGCGCCCGCGCGCAGCATGTGCGTGTTGAGCTCGTTCACCATCTGCGGATCGGAGAGCTGGGCGAGCCCCGCGAGCTTGCGCACGTAGCCGAGCGCCACCGGCGTGAAACCGGCGGGCTCGATGGTCTCCAGGTCCCAGCCGCTGCCCTTCACGTAGAGCACGTCCTCTTCCTCGCCGAAGAGGTTCTTCTGCCGAAGCTTGACCGAGGTGTTGCCTCCGCCGTGCAGCACGAGCGAACGGTCGCGGCCGAGCAGGCGCGAAGTGTACACGCGCGGTCCGAGCGGTCCGGTGAACTGCGCCGCTTCGGCGTCGCTCCAGAGGCTTTTCATGGGGCGATTATACTTTTCGCGACTGGTGGACAACGATCTTCGAATCGAGCTCCTGCCGTGGGACCGAGCGCGAGCGCACGCCGCGCCCATCCGCTTCGCCGTGTTCGTCGAGGAGCAGCGCGTGCCGGCCGAGATCGAGCTCGACGAGATGGATGCGAAGTCGCTCCACGCCGTGGCCTTCGGAAATCGGGTTGCGGTGGGAACAGGCCGGTTGCTGTCCGACGGGCACATTGGTCGGATGGCCGTACTAAAGGCTTGGCGCGGCCGTGGGATCGGCAGCCGCATTCTGAAGGAGCTCGTGGACGCAGCGCGCAGCCGCGGCGATCGCGAGGTCGTGCTGTCGGCGCAAATCCACGCGGCA